>CAKUHX010000011.1 GCA_934659475.1 uncultured Oscillospiraceae bacterium | reverse complement strand
CCTTGGCCCTCACCGTGATGGTGCAGTTGGAGAAGTCCACATAGGTCTCGCCGAATACCGGGCGGATGTGGAAGTAGACGTTCTGCGTTTGCAGGAACTGCTGTGCCGTGCCGGTGATGCCGTCCTGCCACTCGTCTCCGGCGACTTGGGAGGTTGCGTCGGCCTTTACCGCCCACTTGTACGGATAGGCTTTCCCATCGCCGCCATTGTTCAGGATAAAGCTGCCGTAAATGCCCGCATAGCCGGAGGCGGCATCGGAGAGCGTCACGCCGTAGCGGAAACCGGTATCCTCCACCGCGTAGCTGTCCGGGAGCTCCGTCACCTCAGGCGCGTCCACGTCCAGCTTCGGCGGGTTGCCATTGGCACCGTCTTTGAACTTGACGCTGTCCATATCCAGCCCGTTGCCCGCAAGGTCGGTGACTATGTCCAGTGTGCCGGGTGCGCCCTCTTTTTCCGCAAAACGCATACCGGTGACCTTGATCTCACCCTTCGGATCATCCACAGTCCATTTTTCGCCGATGGTCACCCGGTCTGTGATGAACTGGGTCGGATCGTAGTCGTAGTCATAGAAGGAGTAGAAATAGGCGGAGCGCACCTCGACGGCGGCGCCGTTTTTATCCTTCAGGTTCGTGGTGAACACGGCGTGCTGCCAGTCTATTTTATAGCGGCCATTCTCCTTATCCATCCCGATGCCCTTCAGGCGCTCGTTCATGTGGATGACCAGATAGAAGCTGTCGCCCACGCCCAGGTGGGTGTCGCTGGCATCGGTATAGTCCACGTCATCGCGGTCCGTCTTGCCCAGTGCCTCCTTCACGTCGGCGTTGTTGGTGTTCAGCTTGAACTCCACGCTGTCCACATAGGGCGCGCCGGAGTCCAGGGTCAGGTTGGCGTCGACGATGGTCTTTTCATCCTCCCGCATGGGGTTGCCCGCCAGGTCGGTGATGGCGCAGCGGCTGGTGGTAAAGCCCTCGCCGGTCTTATCTGCGATCTCAAAGGCTCCGCCTTTGCCCACCTGCACCAGCTTGGTCTCGGCGAACAGGTCGTCCATGTCGATGGCAGCGATCTTGACATCGCCCGTCAGGGCGTTCTCGCTCTGGCTGTCCGGCACGGTATATTCAAAGATCAGGTCGTTCCCGTTCAGCTCGGTCAGGTACGCCTTGTACGCTCCCTTGTTCACACCGTCGGCCCGCAGGTCCAGAAACAGATCGCCGTGGGCGTTGGTGTCATCGGCGAAACGGATGGGCTCGTCAAAGGTCAGCTTGATCTTGACGGTCCTCCCCGCGCCCACCGCCGCGCGGGTGTAGCGGGAGGTCCAGGTCTTACCGTCGTTCAGGCTGTACTCGATGTTGCTGATCTGGGGGGAACGGGTGTCCCGGAAGGTGACCAGCACGTTCTCGGCGTACACGCTGCAGGTACACTCCCGATCCTCAAAATCGAACCACTTGTGGGTGGAGGGGTAGAAGTGCAGGCGGCAGTAGTTGTTGTTCTCGTTGTAGCTCAGCGTTTTATACCCGCTGCCGATGTCGCCGAAGTTTCCGACGCGGGGGTATTTGCGGGACTTATCCTGGTTGCCGCCGATGGCGGGGGCGTAGCTGCCGCCGATGCCCACGCTGAGGGACTCGAAGCGGGTCAGGTCCACCGTCCAGGTGCGGACCTTCTTCCACTCGTAATTGCTGTGGGTGTGGGTCCGGTTGTAGAAGGTGGCGGACGCGCCGACCTCCAGATTCTTGGAGGGCTTGATAAGGCTTTTCAGAACACCGTTGGGGTCAAGGTTGAAGTCCCATGTCTCCTCATTTGTCGCCCGGGTGCTGTACTGGGCAGCAGCCCCGCTCGGCCGCTGCGCGAACAGCGTAACGGCGTTATACTGCCAGTACTTCGCGCGGTCGCTTTCATTGCCGTCGGTGTTGCCGATGAGCTTCTTATAAAAGCTCTGGTCGTTGCCGTTGTAACGGTTGAGGATCGCCACCTCGGGCGTCTTGCGGTGGTAGGTCACTGTTCCGGCGCTCTGCACCGCCAGGCCGGACAGGCTGTCCGCCAGGTCGGCAAACACGGACACGGGCAGCAGGCCCAGCACCATGACCAGAGTCAGAAGGGCGCTGAGCAGTCTGCTCCCCATGGCTGTCCGGGGGGCGGCGGGCGTTTCCTTCGGTTTGAGATTCATGTCTTGTCCTCCTCTTCATCCATGGCGGCTGACCCCTTTCTCCGCGCCTGTGCGCCGCTGAAGGCGGCGGGGGTGCGCTCCGGCCCATCCCGGAGCTGGTCCGTATCAAATCCGTCTTCGGCCATTCTGGCCGTTTCCCGTACGATCCCGGCGGCCATGGCGTGCAGGTCCATGGCCAGCACGGCGGAGATCACCTGACTGCGCCGCTGGGCGGGCACCTCGTACAGCTTGAGGGAGCAGTCCAGAAAGCGCCGTATCTTTGCCTGTACGGTAAAGTATATGTCACAGGGCACGGACATGAAGCCCCGCATCACGCCGCCGGAGGCGATCTCCATCTCGTAAAAGTCCTTCTCCTGCGCCTGGGGCAGATAGGCGCTGAAGATCCCCATCAGCCGCTTTGTCATGTTGTGGTGGATAAAGCTGCTGGTGGAGGGCAGAGAGTAGGCCGCCACATACAGATCCCTCAGGGGCTCCGACAGCTCGGTGATGTGCAGCTGGAGGGCCGTTTCGACGGCGTACAGCACCACAGGGGCCTGGGGGCCGCTCAAGGTCTGGGCCAGTTCGAACTGGCCGCTGAACATCCGCTGGACCAGCTCCAGCAGGATGGCCTCTTTACTGGTATAGGCCCTGAAAAAGGAGCTGGGCCGCATCCCCGCCGCAACGGCGATCTCCGCCGTGGTGGTGTGTTCGTATCCCTTCTCCAAGAAGATCGCTACCGCAGCGCGCAGCATCTTCTGCTGGGTCAGCAGTCCTCCTGGCTGTTTTCCCCGCATGGCCATAGGCGTTCCTCCTTCTGTATCCAACTTGCGTCTATAATAGAAAGTGTAGTTGCGATCACGCTTTCATATTACCACAGCAAGCCGGACGGCGCAAGAAGGCTGGCCGCCGTTTTCTCTTTTTGGCGTTATGACCAACGGGCCCGCCCCGTCTTTCCTCCGGCAAACCTTTTGCGGGAGATACCGCCCCTCATCCCCTGTTTTTATGGGCGCACTCTATTTCTATAGGGACAAAGGACGGGAGAACTACGCACCGGAAACTACAAAAAAAGCGGGCCCCGTCCTCTTTTAGGGGGCGGGGCCCGCTTATGAAAACAGGAAAACGGGCCCTCCGAAAATTCGGAGGGCCTGTTCACTCAGTTTCTGGACACGCGGCTGATACCAGACTCCTGCTGGACGGCAACGTCGGCCAGCAGATCTTCCAGCCACTGGTTCATATCGGCGCTGCGCAGGGCGTTTTCGGCAGTCAGCTGCCACTGGGGAGCGCCCCAGGAGCAGAAGTACATCACATGGTAGCCATACTCGGTCTCCACGATCCCGGTGTCGCCGGGCTGGCGGCTGGGATCCACAGACCAGTTCAGGAAGTTCTCCACATAGGAACTGGTGGGAGTGATGTTCTCGATCAGGCCGCCGTTGCTGGCGCTGTTGGTATCGGCGGAGTTGTCGCGGGCCAGCTGGGCAAAGGAGTCCTCGGTGGCCTCGCCCTTCTTCCAGCTGTCCAGCATGGCCTCGGCCTGGGTCTTGGCCTGGGCCTTGCTCTCCTCATCCTCGCCGGAGAAGAGGATATGGCGCACATTGGCGGTGGCGCTCTCGTCCCGCTGGCGGCTGATGAAGCGGGCCACATAGTAGGTGTAGGCGCTGCTGCCGCCATCATACTCGCCCAGGGTGGTGTCCCCCGCCTTCCGGTCGGCGGACAGGAACCAGCTGGACAGGGACGCGTTCAGGCCGGTCCCGGTGCGGGTGGTATCCAGCTGGGCGGAATAGATCTGGTCGGCGTACTCCTCGGCCAGAGCCTCCATATCGGCGTCGGTGGTGGACACGGAGGCGCGGAGGGTCAGCTGGTCAAAGTGGAAGGAATCCAGCTGATCGGCGTGCTCCTTGTAGTAGTCCTCCAGCTGCTGGTCGGTGTAAGTATGACCGTCCTGCACGGAGTTCATATAGTCGTTCACATAGAGCTCCCGCTCCAGGCAGCGGTCGAAATCCTTCTCGGTCATCATGGGGCCGAACACGGCCTGAAGATAGCTCTTCATGTTGGAGTAGCTGGACGTGGCCAGCGAGGTCTTCATATTGTCCTTGTACTGGGCGAAGGAGTCCTTGACCTCCTGGCTCTCGGCATGACCATCCGCCTTGGCCTTTTTCTCTACCGTGACATAGGTCTTCAGGCTGTCAAGGGCCTGCTCGATGAAATACTCGTGCCAAGTCTGGCCGCTCTCCTCGTCATACACCTGATCCTTGGGGTCCTTGGTGGTGTCGAAGGAGGACATGCCGTAGGCGGCATACTGATAGGCCGTCTGATACTGGCCGGCGTAGTAGTACAGCACGTCGGCGGCAGTATACTTCTCCCCGTCGATGGTGACGGCGGCAGCCTTGCGCTGGAATATGCCGCTGTCCCAGATCAGCAGGGCGGCCACCAGCAGGGCGGCCACCACGCCCACCACGGTATAGACAGCGGTATTGCGGCGGCTGACCTGCTCGTCATGCAGGCGCTTTTCCTCGCGGCTCATAGTCTTTTCCTCGGGAGCCGTATTCTTCTCATTGGATGCACTCACTGTTGTTCCTTCCTCTCTTGTATATGGGTTCCCGCCCACGGGCGGGGATGGGATCACGGGCCCGGCGGCGCAGAGCGCCAGACCCCGGATGACTGCACAACGGGTATTATAGCGAAAAGCACCGCCGCTTGCAAGGGGAAATCCCGCTCCGCCCCCCATTCTCTGGTCACGTTTTACACTTTGTTCACGGATACCGCCGAAGATGGGCATAAAAAGACCGCGGCCTGTAGGCCGCGGTCCAGCGGTATAACTTGCTTTTCTGTCTCCCCGCTCTGGCCGTGTGGACCCAATTAAAACCTGCACGTAATGGCAGGTGGGTCGCCTCCTTCCCGCTTTTCTGCTTCCAACATCCAACGATCCTCAAAGGGGGTCGGGAGGCCTGCAGGCCACGGAAAGAGCTCGGCGTCCCGTTTGGGAAATGTGGGTTTAATAAGGCCCATCACGCACCGAGCAGGAAAGACTGGTACGTATGAATGACTTACTGCTCCTCTTCCTCCTGGAAAAAGCGCTCCATAAACAGGTCATAGACCTCGTCCAGCTCCTCGTCGGTGTCGGGGGTGGACAGGATCTCCTCGCCGTTCTCCTCGATGACCTTCATGATGACCAGGCCAAACTCCTCGTCGTCGGCATCCACGTCCACGGGCTCGCCGGTCTCCTCGTCCTCGGGGACGGCGGGGAACAGGGCATAATAGGTGATGTCGTTATGCTCCAGGGTGTCGATCATCTCAAGTTCAAACTCATTGCCGTCCTCGTCGGTCACGGTGATGAAATCGGGGCCGAATTCTTCGCTCATAAAGGGCACCTCCCCGCGGCCGTCTGCCGCGCTGATGGGTCTATTTTACCCCTCCCGGCCCAAAAATGCAATAGGCCGGGCTGGTAATTTTTTACCCGCTTTGTCCAAACGTTCAAAAGACGGATAGACAAATCTTTATCTTATGGTATAATGTGTAATGGAAATTTGTTGCCGGAGCCTCCCTGACGGGCGGGTCCCGGCCGGCGATCCCGGGCGGCCCCCCGCCCTACGGAGGTAAAAACGTGTCTGAACATCATGATTCCATCTACGAAAATACCCAGTATCCGCCCCGCGAGCATCAGGAGCGGCCCCGCCGCAGAAGGCGCCGCAGCAGCCCCGCAGCCGCGGTATTGAAGGTGCTGGGCACCCTGCTGCTGGTGGGTCTGGTCACCGGGGCCTTTCTGTGCTGCTTCGGCGCGGTATACATCAAGACCGTGATCATCCCCGTGGCTCAGGAGTTCACCATGAACGATTTCGACGTGGGCGAGAACAGCGTCATGTACTACCAGGATAAGTCCACCGGGGAGTATAAGGAGCTGGTCACCCTGCTGAACACCACCAGCTCCATCTGGGTAGACTCCGACGAGATCCCCAAGTATCTGAAGGAGGCCGCCGTGGCGGTAGAGGACAAGCGCTTCTACACCCACCCCGGCGTGGACTGGGTGCGCACGGGCAAGGCCGTTCTGTGCATGTTCACCGGACAGGACATCCAAGGCGGCTCCACCATCACCCAGCAGCTGATCAAAAACCTGACCGGCTACAACGAGACCACAGTGAAACGCAAGGTGGTAGAGATCTTCCGTGCTCTGGAATTCACCAAGAAATACAGCAAGGACTACACTCTTGAGTGGTATCTGAACATCATCCCCATGGGGGGCAAGTATAAGGGCGTTGGCTCCGCCTCCTATTATTATTTCGGCAAGCCGGTGAGCGAGTTGTCCCTGGCCGAGTGCGCCAGTCTCATCTCCATCACCAACAACCCCTCCATGTACAGCCCCTACTCCACCGCCCGGTTCGAGGACCCGGACACCGGCGAGATCCTTACCGCCCGGGACAAGAACAAGCAGCGGCAAGAGCTGGTGCTCTGGCTGATGAAGGATCAGGGCAAGATCAGCCAAGAGGAGTACGATCAGGCCGTGGCCGAGGAACTGAACTTCGTCCGGGGCGAGGGCGAGACCCAGGAGACCGACATCTATTCCTGGTATGAGGAGCAGGTCATCACCGACGTGAAGAACGACCTGATGGAGAAGTATAACTACTCCGAGGACGTGGCCGACCGGATGCTGGCCCGGGGCGGCCTGCGGATCTACACCTGCGTGGATCTGGACGTGCAGCACGCCG
Organism: uncultured Oscillospiraceae bacterium; assembly: GCA_934659475.1. Classification (GTDB taxonomy): domain Bacteria; phylum Bacillota; class Clostridia; order Oscillospirales; family Oscillospiraceae; genus Lawsonibacter. The sequence continues at coordinate 12,355 of CAKUHX010000011.1, read as the reverse complement.
CCGAGCAGATCTATGAAAACCGGGACAACCTGAACTTCACCTCCTCCAACGGCCAGCTGATGCAGTCAGCCATCACCATCATCGACAACTCCACCGGCGACATCGCCGCCATCGTGGGCCGCGTGGGGGAAAAGACGGGCAACCGCTGGAAGAATCTGGCCACCGACGCCTACCGGCAGCCCGGCTCCTCTCTCAAGCCCCTGTCTGTCTACTCCCCCGGGCTGGAGATGGGGGTCATCTCCCCCATCACCGTGGTAGACGACTATCCCTATCAGGTGCTGAACGGCAGCCCCTGGCCCATCAACTCCGGCAGCGCCAGATATAAGGGCCTGACCACGGTGCGGCAGGGTCTGGCCCAGTCGGTGAACACCGTGGCCCTGCGGGTACTGGCCGACCGGGTCACCGTGGACGCCAGCTTCGACTTCATCCAGAGCCACTACCACATCGACCTGGTGCAGGCCCAGCAATCCGGCGACACGGTACAGAGCGATATGTCCCTGGCCCCCCTGTCCATGGGCGGCCTGACGAAGGGCGTCACCACCCGTCAGATGGCCACTGCCTTCGCCGCCTTCCCCTCCGGGGGCATCTACCGCACCTCCCGCACCTACACCAAGGTGACCCACATAGTCAACGATGTGGAGGAGGTCCTGCTGGACAACGCCTCCACTCAGGAGCAGGCCGTCAAGCCCACCACCGCCTACTACATGAACTCCATGCTGTCGGGCGTGGTGTCCTCCGCCGGTACCGCCGGCTCCGCCCGCTTCAGCAGCTCTATGGGCATCGCCGGTAAGACGGGCACCACCTCCAGCGCCTACGACCGCTGGTTCGTGGGCTACACCCCCTATTACACCGCCGCCGTCTGGACGGGCTACGAGTACAACGCCAGGATGTCCGGCCCCAACCGGGCCATCGCCATGTGGAAGCTGGTGATGGAGCAGGTCCACAAGGACCTCAGCGCCAAAAAATTTGCCGAGCCCGACGGCCTGACCACCGTGACCGTATGCAAGGACAGCGGCCTGCTGGCCACCTCCTTCTGCGAGATGGACCCCCGGGGCAGCCGTGCCTTTACCGACCGGGTCTTCCGGGAGGACGCCCCCACGGAGTTCTGCACCTGCCATACTCAGGAGTCTGTGGTCACGGTCTGCAAGGCGGACCCCATTCTGAACGAGGACGGCAGCGAGACCGGGCTGTGGCATCTGGCCGGGGAGTTCTGTCCCGAGGACCAGCTCCACCAGATCTGTCTGGTGCAGTTCGACCGCACCCCCGTGGGGGATGCGGTGGCCGCAGACAACGCCTACCTCTACTCCAACGCGGAGTCTCTGGGGGTCTGCACCGTCCACACCGCCCCGCCGGAGCCCGAGCTGCCGCCCGTTGTGGACCCGTTCGATCCCAGCACATGGTTCCCCTCCACCGATCCCACACAGCCAAGTCAGGATCTGCCGTAAACATCGAGAGCCCCGCAGGCTTACCTGCGGGGCTCTCATTGTTTGGTCTCCGTATTTTTCGCCCTGCGGGGCTGGGATCTTTACAGGTTGGCCTTCAGCTGCTCCACCCGGTCGGTGCGCTCCCAGGGCAGGTCGATGTCCGTGCGGCCGAAGTGGCCGTAGGCCGCGGTCTGGCGGTAGATAGGCCGGCGCAGGTCCAGGTCCCGGATGATGGCCGCAGGGCGCAGGTCAAAGGTCTTTTCCACCGCCTGTTCCAGAACGCCGTCGTCCACCTTGCCGGTGCCGAAGGTATCCACCCGCACAGACACGGGGTGGGCCACGCCGATGGCGTAGGCCAGCTGGATCTGGCACTTCTCCGCCAGGCCGGCGGCCACCACGTTCTTGGCCGCCCAGCGGGCGGCATAGGCCGCGGAGCGGTCCACCTTGGTGGGGTCCTTGCCGGAGAAGGCGCCGCCGCCGTGGGGGGCGCTGCCGCCGTAGGTATCCACGATGATCTTCCGCCCGGTCAGGCCGGAGTCCCCCTGGGGACCGCCCACCACAAAGCGGCCGGTGGGGTTCACATAGATCTTGGTGTGCCCGTCCATCAGTCCGGCGGGGATGATGGGCTTGATGACCAGCTCCTCCATGTCCCGGCGGATCTGCCCCAGTTCCGCCTCGGGGCCGTGCTGGGTGGAGATGACCACGGTGTCCACCCGCACGGGACGGTCATTCTCGTCATACTCCACGGTGACCTGGGTCTTGCCGTCAGGGCGAAGGTAGTTCACCAGCCCCTCCTTGCGCACCTGGGTCAGCCGCCGGGCCAGCTTGTGGGCCAGGGAGATGGCCATGGGCATCAGCTCAGGGGTCTCGTCACAGGCGTAGCCGAACATCATGCCCTGGTCGCCGGCGCCGTTGTCCAGCCCGTCGTCCGCCTCGCCCTCCTTCACCTCCAGGCACTTGTCCACGCCCATGGCGATGTCGGGGGACTGCTCGTCGATGGAGGTGAGCACCGCGCAGGTGTCGCAGTCGAAGCCAAACTTGGCCCGGTCGTAGCCGATGTCCCGCACCACGCCGCGGACGATCTTGGGGATGTCCACGTAGCAGCTGGTGGTGATCTCGCCCATCACGTGGACCTGGCCGGTCGTCACCGTGGTCTCGCAGGCCACCCGGGCCATGGGATCCTTCTCCAGGATGGCGTCCAGCACCCCGTCGGAGATCTGGTCGCAGATCTTGTCGGGATGCCCTTCGGTCACAGATTCAGAGGTAAACAGTTTTCTTGCCATGTCGCGTTCCTTTCTTTCCGTTGCTGAAGATTAGGAGATCAAAAAAGCTCCGCCGCTGGCGGAGCTTCACAGTATGACGATCCTCATCTTGCGAATACTTCGCCGGATTTGGCACCTTGTCCCGCAGGCGGGCAGGTTGCCGTGGTTTCACAGGGCCGGTCCCTCAACCACTCTTGATAAGGTGTTCAATTGTACTGGTCGATTATATCAGCTTTCAGAGATTTGTCAACCGGAAACGTCCAATTTCCCTCCGAGGCCCCGCTGGAGACCCTTTCTCCTGTTTCCCGCCCCTGCGGGCGGGGGACACAGGAACAGGCTAAAGCCTGAAAAGACCGCGGCCGGAGGGATCCCGGCCGCGGTCTCTGTCGGATCGTGAGGTCAGTTCTCGCTCAAGGTGTGCACCTGGGTCAGAACAGGGTTGACGCCGATCTTCTTGCCGTTCTCATAAAGATAGAAGCCGGCGCCGCTCTTGCGGCCCAGGAAGCCGGCGGTGACCATCTTCCGCAGGATCATGGAGGGGCGGTACTTGTCACCGATCTCCTTCTCCATCACGGTCATCACGTTCAGCAGGATGTCCAGACCGATCATGTCGGCCAGCTCCAGGGGACCCATGGGGTGGTTGCAGCCCAGCTTCATGCCGTTGTCCACATCCTCTACGGTGCCGATGTTCAGCCCCACGATGACGCAGGCCTCGTTCAGCATGGGCAGCAGGGCACGGTTGACGATAAAGCCGGGCTTATCATCGGACAGGATCAGGGTCTTGCCCATCTTCTTGCCCACGGCCTGGATCTCCTCCAGCACATCCTGGGCGGTGAGCAGGCCGAAAATGACCTCGCACAGCTTCATCTTAGGCACAGGAGAGAAGAAGTGCATGCCCACTACCTGAGAGGGACGCTTGGTGGCGGAGGCCAGAGAGGTCAGGGAAATGGAGGAGGTGTTGGAGGCGAACACAGTGTGGGGCGGGCAGATGTCCTCCAGCTGCTTGAACACGGCCTGCTTGGCGTCCAGATCCTCGTAAATGGCCTCGATGACCAGATCGGCGTTCTTGGCGGGCTGCATGCTGGCGCTGACGGTCAGACGGGCCATGGCGGCATCGCAGTCCTCCTGGCTCAGGCGGCCCTTCTCCACGTCACGGGCCAGGCTCTTGGCGATCCCCCCGTGGGCCCGCTCCAGGGCCTCTACCCGCTGATCGTTCAGAGTGACGTTAAATCCATGGGTGATGGCGGTCTGGGCAATGCCGCTGCCCATCAGGCCGGCGCCCACAACAAAGATATTTTTGACTTCTTCCATCGTCAAACTTCCTGCCTTCCTATTCAGATCCTTAAATTTAATTCCTTCTGCGCGGTCCCGGCCCGGTGCTCAGCCGCATCCGCTTCCCCCGGATGGGCAGAGCCCTCTGTTTTCCCAGTCGGATCGTCCGGGCAGAGACCTTCTGCGCACCGTGGGTTATCCTATCACAGCAACAGGGAAAAATCTTTGCCGATTTCGGCACAAAATTGCGCTATTTTGCACTCAAAAACTGTTCAGCTCCGCGCTTCCGTCATCGCTGCCCTTTTCGATGGCCCGCACCACGGCCCAATAGCCGTAGTTGTCGTTTACCTGCACATAGAACCGGTCCCCCACCTTTTTCCCCAGCAGCATCTTCCCCATGGGAGCCTCCCGGCTGATCAGCCCATGGAGCACATCCTGCCGCACGGTGGTGACGATCTGATAGGTCTCCTCCTCATCGTCCTCCTCCAGATACACCGTCACCTTATCATACATGCCCACCGTGTCGGCGGCGGAATCGTCCCGGACGACCACGGCGGTCTTGATCATGTTCTCCAGAAAGCGGATGCGGCTCTCATTGCGGTTCTTGTCCCGCTTGGCCGCCTTATATTCAAAGTTCTCGCTCAGATCGCCGAAGCCCCGGGCCACCTTCACCTCCTCCAGCAGCTGCGGCCGCAGGGTGATCCGCCGGTAGTCCAGCTCCTCCTTCATCTTCTTCAGGTCCATCTCCGTCAATTCGTTGTGCATGACGGCAGCTCCTCTCTTCCCGTCGGGATTTTTCGGTAGTATACCACGGGAGAGAAAAATTTACAAGTTGCCCTCCCTCCTCCTGCATCCCGCTCACAAGAAACACGACGCTATTTCCCCTGTTTCGCACTTTTTCGTAAAAGTTTTCGATTGCTCTTGCATTTCTCCACCGCCTTTGCTATAATCCCCTTGTTCCAAGAACAAGTGTATTTGTATCAAGGACACTTTAGGCGTATCCGTTTATCCGGCGGCTCCGTCCGCGGCAGATCGTACGGATCGCCCCTTATCAAACAGTAAAGGAGAACCAAGTATGAAAAAGTTTCTTGCCCTTGCACTTTCTCTTGCTATGATCTTCAGCCTTGCGGCCTGCGGCAGCAAGGACAACGGCGGCCAGTCCTCCGGCGGCGCCTCCTCCAGCCAGGCCTCCGGCGACAAGGTCATCAAGATCGGCGTGTTCGAGCCCGCCACCGGCGACTCCGCCTCCGGCGGCAAGAAGGAGATCCTGGGCATGCAGTACGCCAACTTCCAGACCCCCACCGTTGAGATCGGCGGCGAGACCTATCAGGTGGAGCTGGTCTACGGCGACAACGGCTCCGACCAGTCCAAAGCCCCCAGCGCCGCCTCCCAGCTGGTGAGCGAGGGAGTCGCTATCGTGCTGGGCTCCTATGGCTCCGGCGTGTCCATGGCCGGCGGCCCCATCTTTAACGACGCCGGCCTGGCCGCTATGGGTGTGACCTGCACCAACCCCAACGTCACTGCTGGCAACGACTACTACTACCGCATCTGCTTCCTGGACCCCTTCCAGGGCACCGTACTGGCCAACTTTGCCATGGATAAGTTCAACGCCAAGGTTGCCTACTGCCTGGGCGAGGCAGGCAACGAGTATGACCAGGGTCTGGTGGCCTTCTTCAAGACCGCCTTCGAGACTGCCGGCGGCAAGGTCATCACCGACTCCTTCCCCAAGAACAACTCCGACTTCACCTCTTACCTGAACAAGGCCAAGAATGAGGGGGCCGAGGTCATCTTCACCCCCGTCTCCATCGCCTACGCCACCCAGATCATCACCCAGGCCAACAAGCTTGGTCTCACCGCTCCCTTCGTGGGCTCCGATACCCTGGACGACAATAAGGTTCTGGATGCCGCCAAGGGCACCGACATCCAGCTGTATGTCTCCACCTTCTATCAGGAGGGCGGCTCCCCTGAGTTCGACGCCGGCATCAAGGAGTACATCAACTCCAACGCCGACGCCAAGGCCGCCAACGGCGGCGACGACGTGATCTCCGCCGTGACCGCCATGGGCTACGACGCCTACTATGTGGCGCTGGAGGCCATCAAGGCTGCCAACTCCGCCGACCCCGCCGCCATCAAGGCCGCTCTGGGCGGCGTGACCTACACTGGCGTATCCGGCTCCATCGCCTTTGACGACATCGGCGACGCCATCCGCGACACCGCCTACATCAAGCACTCCGTCAACGACGGCACCTGGGAGCTGGAGACCGTCCAGACCGCCAAGTAAGTCCCACTGTTCCGTTCAAGCGTCCGCATGGCGGGGGAGACCCCGCCATGCGGAAGTATGCATTTCAGGCCGCCTCGAAAGCGGCTCATTTCGGGCTTTTTTCGAGACGGCCTCCCCCCCCCCTGAATTTTTTGCCCCGCCCCGCAAAGCCGGGGCGGGGTCACAAAGGAGGTCCCCTTTCGTGGCATTTTTCCTCTCCGTTCTGCTGTCCGGCATCTCCGTGGGCGGCCAGTACGCCCTGATCGCCATCGGCTATACCATGGTGTACGGCATCCTGCGCCTGATCAACTTTGCCCACGGCGATGTGTTCATGGCGGCCGGGCTGATGCTCATCTATCTCAGCGCCGCCATGCCCCTGTATCTGGCCATCCCACTGATGATCCTTCTCACCGTGCTGCTGGGCTTTATCATCGAGCGGGCGGCCTACAAGCCCCTGCGCACCGCGCCCCGAATGTCGGTGATGATCTCCGCCATCGGCGTGAGCTATCTGCTGCAGAACACCGCCACCTATGTCACCGGCGGCCAGCCCATGAGCTACCCCGCCATCCCCGTGCTGTCCGACATGGTGCAGGTGGGTCCCACCACCACCAGCATGGTCACCATCATCACCCCCATTCTGGTGCTGCTGCTGGTGTTCGCCCTGGTAACGCTGATCAACCACACCAGGATCGGCATGGCCATGCGGGCCGTGGCCAAGGACTTTGAGACCAGCCAGCTCATGGGCATCAAGATCAACTCTGTCATTTCCGCCACCTTTATCATCGGCTCCTTCCTGGCGGCCATCGGCTCTATGCTGTACTTCAGCAACTACACCTACATCACCCCCTCCGCCGGCGCCATGCCCGGCCTGAAGGCCTTCGTGGCCGCGGTGTTCGGGGGCATCGGCTCCATCCCTGGGGCGGTGATCGGCGCGTTTATCATCGGCGTGTGTGAAAACTTCGTCAAGGTACTGCCCTTCGAGGGGGCCAGCAACTTTGTGGACGCCTTTACCTTCGCCCTGCTTATCGTCATCCTTGCGGTCAAGCCCACCGGCCTGTTCGGTGAGAAGACCACAGAAAAGGTTTAAGGGGGTGCTGTTATGACAAAGGAAAAGAAAGGCAGCTCCGCCCTGACCGGCGTGATCCTGTCCGTGGTCCTGCTGGCCCTTGTGGTGTTTCTGGAGAACTCCGGCCTCGTCCCCCCCACCCACATTCTGTTCACCGTGCTGAAAAAGGGGGCTGTCTACTCTCTGGTGGCCGTGTCCATGAACCTGCTCAACGGCTTCACCGGCCTGTTTTCCCTGGGTCAGGCGGGCTTTATGCTGCTTGGCGCCTATACCTACGCCATTCTCACCGTGCCCACCAACGTGCGTGACTCCGTGTACTACCTGTACGGCGGCTCCGCCATCCACTTCTCCCTCCAGGAGCTGTTCGGCAGCATCTTTGGCAACTCCGGCGTGGGCGGAGCGGTCAGCCTGGTGCTGGGTGTGCTGCTGGGCCTGATCCTGGCCGGATGTGTGGCCGCTCTGTTTGCCTATCTCATCGGTCTGCCCGTACTGCGGCTGAAGAGTGACTATCTGGCCATCGCCACTCTGGGCTTTGCGGAGATCATCCGCGCCGTCTTCCAGTGGCAGAAGCTGGGACCCATCACCAACGGGGCCAACATGATCAAGTCCTTTCCCACCTTCTCCAGCTTCAATATCAAGTCTGGCGGCAAGGTGGTGCTGTATCTGTCCACCTTCGTGCCCTTTTTGGTCTCCATTCTGTGCATCGCCGTGATCATTCTGTTGATCAACTCCACCTATGGCCGGGCCTTCAAGGCCATTCGGGACGACGAGGTCGCCGCCGAGGCCATGGGCATCGACCTGGCCCACCACAAGATGCTGTCCTTCTGCATTTCCTCCTTCTTTGCCGGAATCGGCGGCGCTATGTTCGCCATGTTCTCCAACAACGCTCAGGCCATGCCCTACACCTCCGCCATGACCTATGAGATCCTGCTGATCGTGGTCATCGGCGGCATCGGCTCCATCAGCGGCAGCGTCATCGGCACCTTCCTGTATGTGGCCTGTGCCGAGTGGTGGCTGTTTGGGCTGGATAACGGCCAGTTCCTGTTTATCAAGGCCCCCGGCGTGTTCCGCAGCGGCTTCCGCATGGTGGTGTTCTCCGTGATCATCATGATCGTGGTGCTGTTCTTCCGCAAGGGCATCATGGGGGATCAGGAGCTGCCCCAAAAGCTGCGCGGACTGAGGGCGCGGCTGGGCAAGAAAAAGGAGGCCGCCAAATGAGCCAGAACGTACTTCATGTAGAAAACGTCACCATGCAGTTCGGCGGCGTGGTGGCGGTGAATGACCTCTCTCTTGACGTGAACGAGGGGGAGATCGTGGCCCTGATCGGCCCCAACGGCGCGGGCAAGACCACCGCCTTCAACTGCATCACCGGCGTATACGAGCCCACCAACGGCAAGGTGGATTTTTTGGGCCGGCCCATGGTGGAGAACCACCCCCACGGCAAAATGGAGGCGGCCTATCTGGGGGAGAACAAGGGGCTCTATCACCAGATCCTGGCCCCCACCCCCGACCAGATCGCCAAGCTGGGCATGGCCCGCACCTTCCAGAACATCCGCCTTTGGAAGAGCCAGACGGTGTTCGACAACATCCTGATCGCCAAGCATATGCGCCGCACCAGTAACCTGTTCTCCGCCACCTTCCGGGCCAACCGGAAGGAGGAGGCCGAGATGCGCCGCCAGACCATGGAGCTGCTGGAGGAGCAGGGCATGGCCGAGCTGAAGGACGAGATCGCCACCTCCCTGCCCTATGGCCTTCAGCGGCGGCTGGAGATCGCCCGGGCCCTGGCCACCGACCCCAAGCTGCTGCTGCTGGACGAGCCGGCCGCCGGCATGAACCCCCAGGAGACCCAGGAGCTGAGCCAGTTCATCCAGTATATCCGCGACCATTACCATATGACCATCCTGCTGATCGAGCACCACATGGATCTGGTCATGAACATCTCCGACCGCATCTATGTCCTGGACTTCGGCAAGCTCATTGCCCAGGGCACGCCGGCGCAGGTGCAGAACGATCCTCGGGTCATCGAGGCCTATCTGGGGGTGACAGACGATGCTGAAAATTGATGAACTGAAGGTCAGCTACGGCGGCATCCAGGCCGTGAAGGGCATCTCCTTCGACGTGCCGGAGGGGGCCATCGTCACGCTGATCGGCGCCAACGGCGCGGGCAAGTCCACCACCCTGCGCTCCATCGCCGGACTGGTCAAGCCGGAGTTCGGCCGCATTCACCTGCAGGCGGAGGACATCACCGGCCTGTCCCCGGACAAGATCGTCTCCAAGGGCATCACTCTGGTGCCGGAGGGCCGCCATGTGTTCCCCGATCTGACCGTGCTGGAGAACCTGAAGGTGGGCGCCTATCTCCGCCGGGACAAGGACGAGATCGAGCACGACCTGAAATGGGTCTACGAGCTGTTCCCCCGGCTCCAGGAGCGCTCCTGGCAGGCGGCGGGCACCCTGTCCGGCGGCGAGCAGCAGATGCTGGCCGTGGGCCGGGCCCTGATGAGCCGCCCCAAGCTGATCATGATGGACGAGCCCTCGCTGGGTCTGGCCCCCATTGTGGTAAAGGGGATCTTCGACATCATCAAGGAGATCAACCGCATGGGCGTCACCGTTCTGCTGATCGAGCAGAACGCCAACATGGCCCTGAAGATCGCCGACGTAGGCTATGTGCTGGAGACCGGGCGCATCACCCTGTCCGGCTCCGGACAGGAGCTGCTGCGCAACGAGCAGGTGAAGAAGGCCTATCTGGGCAGCTGAACTCCGCGCACTGGAGGGAGACATCGTTTTTGACGATGTCTCCCCTTTTTGTATCTCCCTTCCCCCGTGCATTTCAGGGTGGAAAAGATGCATTTCGTGCCGCTGACGGAAAAAAGCGGTAAAATGTGCTATGATGTATGTACCTGCTTCATCGCATCGACTACATTTTCAGGAGGGGAACCTATGAAAAAACGATTTTTAAGCGCACTTCTCTGTTTTGCGATGGCCCTCACGCTGCTGCCGTCCGCGGCCTTTGCCGCAGAGACAAAGCTCAAGAGCATCGACCTTGTCATCGACCTGCCCAAGGCGGGCGACCCCAACGAGATGGAGACCGAGGTCACCGTGAAGTCCATGAAGAGCGGCAATATCGACCTGCTGGCCAACGGCGCCACCGTCTGGTACACCGAGTGGGAGGGCGACGACGTAGAGACCGACGACGGCTTCTACTTCCGCGCCGGCACGACCTACCTCGTGAACATCAAGCTGGCCCTCGACCCCTCTAAGGGCTACTGCGCCAACTATAAAACAGTCAGCGGCGAAAATATCGTCGGCCCCGACACCTTCTCTGCCACCGTCAACGGCGTGCCCGCCACCATCCGCACCAGCGCCCAGTACTACCCCACCCTGCAGGTCAGCCTGACGATCGAGGGCGAGCGCTATACTCAGGAGGAAAAGGCGGAGCTCAACGCCGATCTGGCGCGGAAAACGGAGCTTCTCCGGCAGGCCAAGCGGGCTACTGTGACCCCCCGCACTATGGCAGAGGCCGAATCCAAGCAGTATGAAAAATTCGCCACCGGTGTGACCGTCATGACCGACCCCTACCACGTTCTGGAGAACACCGACAGCATCCGCACCCTCATTCTGGACACTGACCAAAAGATAACGGGGGACGGAACGTGCTTTTTCATCTGCTACGCGAAATATTTGAAGGAGCTCTGGCTCAGCGATAAGGTGGATGTCTATCAGTTTATTCAGGCGATGGATTCCTACCTTTGGCTGCCCATCGCCGGGTTATACCGGTGGGAGAGGCAGAGCGACCTGCCCTTCTACACCGCCGAGACCGTGGTGTATATCCCCGAATCCGCTGTGCCCGCGCTCAAGGCAGCCCAGGCCCAGCGCGGCTATAAGATCCCCTACACCATCAAGACCTACTCCGGCAATGACGTCTACGCTGCCCAAAAGGCGGGCGACGCCGCCGCGAAGGACAACTGGTGCACCGCCCACCAGTACACCCTGCAGATTCGGACGGCCGACCGTGTTTACACCTACGCGCAGGCCTGCCAATCTGCCCGGCGTTATTACTATTCCTGCTCCATCTGCGGCAAGTGCGAGTACAATGCGAACCATGTCGCTCCCCATAACTCGGATAAGGAGATCGAGCTCAAGACAGAGAAGCTGGCCCACTCGGATAACGGCGAGTATCCCACGGCGGAAGCCTACATCGGCGTGAACGCCGCCGGAGAGCACGTCTACTGGCTCAGCTGTGAATACTGCGGCCACTCCTACCGCTATCTCCAGCAGCATCTGACCGAGCGGGACGTTTACGCCTCCGGCACGGGAATGACCCTTGCGCAGTATCAGGCGGAAATGAACGCGAGCCTGAAGTGGGAGGAGACCCAGGCCCTGAACACCACTGAGCTGTATCCCGGCACCTTCACGCTGGCCCAGAAGTCCACCGCCAAGACCAGCACCTGGGCCCAGAGCGGCGTGAACCTGGCCCTGAACGACGACCTGCTGGACTCCAGCCTGCTGGGCAGCGACTACACCAAGCCCATCACCCGCCTGCAATTCTGCTCCGTGGCGGTGCGTCTGGCCGAGGAGCTGACGGGCAAGAGCATCACCCCCGCCTCCGCAAACACCTTTACCGACACGAACAACGCCTATGTCCTGAAGGCCTACGCCGCCGGCATCACCACCGGCACCTCCGCCACCACCTTCTCCCCCAACGCCACCCTGAACCGCCAGCAGATGGCCGTGTTCCTGCGCAGCACCCTGCGCTATGTGGAGAAGAACTCCGACTACTCCTATACCAGCTATACCTCTCAGCTGTCCAAGTTCAAGGACAGCAGCCAGATCGCCGGCTGGGCCAAGGAGTCTCTGGCCTTTATGAACGCCCTGGGACTGATCACCGGCACCTCTGACACCACCCTCAGCCCCACCAACACCTGCACCATCGAGCAGGCCGTCCTTGTGGCGGAAAACAGCGTCTACGCCCACCAGATCGGCTGGTATCAGGCCGCGCCGGTCACCAACGTCTATGAATATGACGAAAGCACAGGGGAGTATGTACGCGAGGCCGCGGCGTACACCTCCTTCG
>CAKUHX010000010.1 GCA_934659475.1 uncultured Oscillospiraceae bacterium | reverse complement strand
CAGCGTCTCCGCGTCGGACAGGAACATCTTGGTGTACAGGATCACCTTGTCCCCCTCCTTTAAGACCAGGTCACCGTTGGGGATGAGCATGGTGCCCCGGCGCTTGACCATGACGATCACCGTCTGGCGGGAGATGTCCAGCTCCCGGATGGGGTGGTCGTTCCAGGGGTTGTGGTGCTTCAGAACGACCTCTTTCAGCTCGATGCGGTGGTCGTCCCCCATGGCCTCGGCCCCCAGCACCAGGGTGTCGTGCTCCTGGATCACCGTGTCGCCCCGGGGCACCACGATCTCCCGCCCCCGCTGCACGGCGGCCACGATGACCCCCCGGGGGATGCCCAGGTCCTTGATGGCCTGTCCCACCCATTTGTCCCGGCGGGTCATGTGGACCTTCATAAAGTTGATCTCCTGCTCGTTGGCATACTCGCTGATGCGCTTGATGCGGGAGTACTGGTCCACGAAGCCGGCGGAGATGATGCCCGTGGGGATGGCCACCATGCCCACCCCCAAAAAGGTGATGCAGATGCCGAAGAGCTGCCCCATGGGGGTGACGGGGTAGATGTCCCCGTAGCCCACGGTCAGCAGGGTGGACACCGCCCACCACATGCCGGAGAAGGCGTTGCGGAACACCTCGGGCTGGGCCTCGTGCTCCAGGGAGTACATGCACAGGCTGGCCCCCAGCATCAGCACCAGAATGATGAACACCGAGGACATGAGCTGCTGCCGCTTGCTGGCCAGAACGGAGGTGATGACGCTGAGGGAGTCGTAATAGGCGTTGATGCGGAACAGGCGGAAGATGCGCACCACCCGGAACATACGGAAGGCCACCGCCCCCGTGGGGAAAAACACGGGCAGGAAATAGGGCAGGAAGGAGGCCAGGTCGATGATGCCGGTGATGGAGCGGACGTATTTCCAGGTGGCCTCCCCCGGGGTCAGATCGGGGTACATATACTTGGCCGTCCACACCCGAAGGACGTAGTCCACGGCGAAGAAGGTCACGGTCACCCGCTCCACCGTCAGCAGCAGGGGGCCATAGTTCAGCTCCATGCTGTCAAAGGTGTAGGCCACGCACACCGCCAGATTGATGACGATGGACGCCACCAGAAGGACGTCGTAGCCCCGGCTGAAGGCGTCGCCCACGTTGCCGGTCTCTACCACGGAGTACAGCCGCCTGCGCCGCTGCTCCCAGATGCCGCGCCGATCCATATCAGGTCACCTCGGTTTCTTTTGTAGTTGAAGAGGGCACCGGGCGGATATGATTCGTCCGGTGTCCTTGTACTGCTTCCCTTATCCCCCGCACTGGGCGATCAGCCAGCGGAAGATCTCCGCCCCGTCCACGGTGTCCGCCCTGCGGTTGGCGAAGGACATGCGCTCCGGGTGGAACTGCACTGCCAGCACCGGGCGGCCGGGGTGCTCCGCCGCCTCGGGGCAGCCGCCCTCGGACCGGGCGGTGACGGTCAGCCCCGCCCCGATGCGGTCCAGCACCTGGTGGTGGTGGCTGTTTACGGGGAACACGGGGCCGTACCAGCGGTGGAGCAGGCTGCCCTCCTGGGCCAGAATGGGGTGGATGGCGTCGCCCTTTTGCCCCTGATGGAAGGGGCGCAGGTGGTCGGGAAGGTCCTGTACCAAGGTGCCCCCCAGGAAGATGTTCAGCAGCTGCATCCCCCGGCAGATGCCCAGAATGGGCTTGCCCGTGGGCCAGAAGGCCCGCAGCAGGGCCAGCTCCGCCGCGTCCCGGGAAGGGTCCGGGGCAAGGGAGCCGCGGTTTTCCTGTCCGAACAGGTGGGGCTGCACGTCCTTGCCGCCGCACAGCAGAAGTCCGTCACAGCTGAGGTCGGGGGCGGGGCAATAGCCGGGCACGGCCGCGCCCCCCGCGCCGGAGATGGCCGCGATGTAGTTGTCCATGGCGCCGTCCGCGCCGGAGATCTGGATCCTGGGTGCCATAAATGTGTTCCCCCTTAGTTTGAGATCAGGCCCGTTCCGCCCTCCCGGGCGGAGGAAGGGCCCGGCGGTCATTTCACCGCCATTATATCGTATTCCGCCGGAGGGGACAATATCAAACTTGCGCGGAACGACAAAACGCATCCCTTCCCGGAACGGGGAGGGATGCGCTCCGTTTTTTCCATGTGGCTCGGTCAATGCTGGGAAACGGCGGCGTTCAGCTGGACGGGGCGTCCGCGGCTTCTCTTCCGCAGGTGGCCCAGCAGGGCATGCAGGGGCACCAGGTAGAGGAAGAAGGCGGTGAGCAGGCTGGCCGTGGGAGCGCCGGCGGAGGCCAGGGGCACCCCGCCGGAGATGGACCAGGGGATCGGTGCGGCCAGCACCTCGGCGGTGTCTGACAGGTCCAGGGCCAGCTCCTGGTCGTCCTCCGTCCCCTCGCACAGCTGGTGGGTCATCAGGATGCACAGGGTCTGATTGCAGGCGATGGCCCCCGTGGCCAGAGCGGTGAGGATCATGGCCACCATGGGGGAGAACTTGTCCCCCACGGTCCGGATGTTGGCCCGGATGCCGGCCAGCAGCGGGGTCTGGCGGAAAATGCCGGAGTAAGAGGAGGACAGGCCCACGATGCACATGGACTTGACCATGGAGATCAGCCCGCCGCCGTTGAGCATGGCGGCCACCTGGGCGTCGCCGGCGCGGAAGCCAAGCAGGGCCGCCCGCAGGGTCTGGGCCGGGGTGAGCCGCTGCACCAGCAGGCACACCGCCGCCGCCAGCAGGATGCTGACGGCCACCGTTTTCTTGGTGGGCACCCGCAGGAAGGACAGCAGCAGGATCGCCGCGGCGGGGATCAGGGCCGCCCAGTGGAGGGTCAGCTCCCGGCCGAACAGGGCCCACAGGTCCTCCGTCTGCCCGCCGGAGCTGCCCATCAGCAGGCCCGCCCCGCCGTACAGGGCGCAGCAGAGCAGAAAGGGCACCGCCCCCCGGCGGAGCATCTGCTTCAGG
The DNA here is from genome assembly GCA_934659475.1 of uncultured Oscillospiraceae bacterium. Taxonomy (GTDB): domain Bacteria; phylum Bacillota; class Clostridia; order Oscillospirales; family Oscillospiraceae; genus Lawsonibacter. Next base: position 17,300 of record CAKUHX010000010.1, on the reverse strand, counting down.
TTGTCGAACAGGTCCGTATGGGTCAGCTCGCTGATCAGCAGGGCGCTGGAGGACACGGGGGCGGCCCGGTCCCCCACGAACACGCCGGACAGCATGGCGCCCCCGGCCAGCACCGGGTCCACCCCCATGGCCGCGGCCATGGTCATGGAGATGGCCCCCATGGTGGCGGACACGCCGAAGGCGGAGCCCATGAGCATGGACACCCCGGCGTTCAGCAGAAAGGTCATCAGCACCACGGTGCCCGGGCGCACAAAGCCGGAGGCGGCGCAAATGATATAGGGGATGGTGCCGCAGGCCCGCCACAGGCCGGCCACCACGCCCATCATGCCCACGATGAACACCACGTTTTTGGCCGTGGCTGCCCCGTCCAGCAGCATCTTCCCCAGCTGCCCCCAGGAGAAGCCCTTTTTCCGCCCGTAAAGGCAGAAGATCAATGCCCCGGCCCCCAGGGCGTACAGCACAGACAGCTTCAGCACCACGCACAGCAGCAGCACGGCGCAGAAGATCAGAAGGGTGAACAGCTCCAAGGAGATCCCTCCTCACTTAGAAATGAGAGCGATGGTATTATACCATCGGGAAAAACCGTTGCAAAGCGCGAAATTTCGGTATACAATACAGGAAAAATACTGTAACAGAGGGGGAAGAGCTCCGTGAACTTTCTGTCCATGGAATACTTCGCCGCGGTGGCGGACAAGCGCAGCTTTACCCGCGCCGCCGACCAGCTGCACATCACCCAGCAGACCCTCAGCGCCCACATCGCCGCCCTGGAGCGGGAGCTGAACTGCCAGCTCCTGCTGCGCCGCACCCCCCTGGAGCTGACCTATGCGGGGGAGGTGTTCCTGCGCTACGCCCTGCAGTTCCAGCGGGAGTATCAGGCCCTGCGCCACGAGTTCTGCGACATCACCGGCAACCAGAAGGGGCTGCTGCGGGTGGGCATCGCCTATACCCGGGGCCGCATCCTGATGCCCCGGATCATCTCCGGCTTTCAGGAGCGATACCCCAACGTACAGGTGGACCTGGTGGAGGCCAGCAACGAGGAGCTGCACGCCCGGCTGCTGGACGGCTCGGTGGATCTGGCGGTGGCCGCCTTCCCCCAGAGCCTTCCGGACATCCAGATGGAGGAGTTCTATCAGGAGGAGGTGTGTATGCTGGTGCCCCGGTCGCTGCTGCCTCTGGCGGAGCGGGTGCCCGCGGGGCCGGTGCTCTCCACCCAGGAGCTGACGGCCTTCCGCAAATGCCCCTTCCTGATCGGCGTGCCCCAGGACATCGGCGGCCAGCTGGGCCGCCGGCAGCTGAAGGCCGCGGGCTTTTACCCGCAGATCCGCGCCCAGTCGGAGAACATGGAGACCCTGCTGGCCCTGTGCGTACAGGGGGTGGGCATCTGCTTCTGCCCCGACTGCCTGATCGACGGCACCCTGAGCACCCGGGAGCTGAAGCAGCTGCTGGTCTTCCGCTTTCAGCAGGACTGCGTCTACCCCATCCGCTTCGGCTATCGCCGCCAGTCCTATCAGTGGGGCATCCTGTCCCAGTTCATCGCCGACGCCCGGGCCGCCTTCCCCCAGCGGCCGCGGGAGTGACGCCCTCTCCCCTGCCCTGTCCCTGTCTATGAAAAGGCCCCCGCCGTCTTTTAGACGGCGAGGGCCGGAGACTGTCAAAAAAGTAGCAGTACGTAGAGATACGGGAAGGAAGATAGTTACGAAAGAAACCCAGGAAGGGTGTCTTTCGTTTTTGATCATAAGATCATGAAACTTTGAAAAAGTTTCATGATCTTCTTCAGCTTGGCGAAAAGGCTTTTTCGCCTTGCTGAGGCCCCCGCCGTCTAAAAGACGGCGGGGGCCGGTTTTTACAGCGGAGTCATTCCTTCGGCTCAGGCAGGGGGTACTCCAGGGCGTACTGCTGGAAACGGCGGCGGAAGCCCTCGTCGTCCCGCTTGGCCGCCCGCAGGCTCTCGTGGAGGTTCAGGTTGTGCTGGGCCGCGTCGATGATGCACCCGGCGATGTTGGAGCAGTGGTCGCTGGTGCGCTCCAGATCGGTGAGCAGGTCGGCCCAGACGAAGCCGGCCTCGATGCTGCACCCGCCCTGCTGCATCCGCAGGATGTGCCGGGTGCGGAGCTGCTCCTTCAGCCCGTCGATCACCTGCTCCAGGGGCTCCACCTCTGCCGCCGTAGCCACATCCCCGTTCCGGAAGGCGGTCAGGGACAGGTCCAGGATCTTCCGGATGGCGTCGGCGATGATGTGGAACTCGGCCATGGCCGGCGCTGAGAAGGCCAGCCCCTTGTCCCGCAGCTCCTCCGCCGAGGCCAGGATGTTTACCCCGTGGTCAGAGATGCGTTCGAAGTCGCCGATGGCCTTCAAAAGCTCGGTGGCCTCCTCGCTCTCCGCCTGGCCCATTTTCCGGGCGCTGAGCTTCACCAGATAGGTGCCCAGAATGTCCTCGTAGTGGTCGCACCGCTCCTCGTCCCGGCGGATGGACTGGGCCAGCTCCGGGGTGTAGTGCTCAAAGGAGTCCAGGGCGGAGGTCAGGGCGCGCACGGCGCAGTCCGCCATCTCCCCGGCCACAGCCCGGCTCTGGCGCAGGGCGATGGAGGGGGTGGCCAGCAGACGCTCGTCCAGCTCCACCGTCTGCTGCTCCTGCTTCTCGTCGGGCACCAGACGGATGGCCAGCTTCTCCAGCAGGTCGCCTGCGGGCAGCAGCATGGCGGTGCACAGGATGTTGAACACCGAGTGGGCCACGGCGATGCCGGACATCGTCGCCGGCTGGTCAAGCAGCGCCGGGGCGAAAACGGCCTTGACGACACAGAACACCGTCAGCAGCACCACCACGCCGATGACGTTGAACATCAGGTGGACCACGGCGGCCCGCCGGGCGTTCTTGGTGGTGCCCACGGAGGAGAGCATGGCCGTCACCGTGGTGCCGATGTTCTGGCCCATGATGATGGGGATGGCGGCGGCGTAGCTGACCGCGCCGGTGACGGACAGGGCCTGAAGAATACCCACGGAGGCGGAGCTGGACTGGATGATGCCCGTGAGCACCGTCCCCGCCAGCACGCCCAGAACGGGGTTTTTGAACAGCAGGAACAGGCTGGTGAAGGCGGGCACCTGAGACAGGCCGGACACGGCGCCGCTCATGGTCTCCATGCCGAACATCAGGGTGGCGAAGCCCAGCAGGATGGTGCCCGTGTCCTTTTTCTTGGCGTCCCTGCAGAACATATAGAAGACGATGCCGATCACAGCCAGCACCGGGGTGAAGGAGGAGGGCTTGAGCAGCCGGACCCACAGGGAGCTGCCGTCGATGCCCCCCAGACTGAGCAGCCAGGCGGTCACCGTGGTGCCCACGTTGGCGCCCATGATCACGTTGATGGCCTGCCGCAGGGTCATCAGACCGGAGTTGACAAAGCCCACCACCATGACTGTGGTGGCGGAGGAGCTTTGAATGATGGCGGTAACGCCCAGACCGGTGAGGAAGCCCATGAACACGTTGCTGGTCATCTTGTCCAGCAGGGTGCGCAGCTTGCCCCCCGCCCGGCGCTCCAGGGCCTGTCCCATCAGGCTCATGCCGAAGAGGAACAGGCTCAGTCCCCCCAGCATGGTCAATACATTAAAAATATCCATTTTACACATTCCTGTTCTTTTCCGTGGCCGCAGCGTCCTTGTGCCGGCCGTATTCTTTGCATTCTCTGCTCAACTATCAGTATGGCGGGAAAATGTCAGATCTGTCACCAGGGGAATGTAAAATTTGTGTAAGATCGGGGGCACCCGTTTTAAAGCACCCTTTGGCAAGGGGCTTATGGGGCGATGAGGGCGTCTGCCCCTGCTTTTGATATGAAAAAGCCGGCCGCAAGCGATATGTCGCTTGCGGCCGGCGGTCGGTCGGCTTCGATCTGGGATCCTCCCGAAATACTTTTGACGGCCGTATCAGTCGTCCAACTCCGCCTCATGCTTGAGGACAGCGCCGGAGGCCGCGTCGATCTCGTAGTCGTATTCCATATTGCCGGACTTGAACTCGACCTCGTAGACGAGCGTTCCGTCCTCGTCGTCCAGCTCGATGTCCATGTCATACGCCTTGCTTTCACTCACGCCCGCATGGTTCAGGGCGATGGACTTCGCCTTGGTGTAGCCGATGTCCTGCACTGCTGCGGGCGGCTCGGGTCTGGAGGGCTGCACCGCAGGCGTCTCCGTTCCGTCCTCCACCTCGCGCTTGCTCTCCAGAATCGCACCGGTGTAGGCGTCGAGCTTGTACTCGAACTCCTCGCCGCTCTGGCTCTTGATCTCCACCTCATAGTGGGCGGGGGATTCGTCCAGCTCGGGATCGACCGCGCTGTATGCCATCTTGGCGGCAGAGGCCTTGCCAAACGCCGCCGCGGCAAGGTCCATGGCCTTGTCCGTGCCGATCGGCATGGCGGGCGCGCCCGCTTCGGCGAGGTCCTTGAGCTCTTCCACCGAGAGCTTCGCCAGCGCGTCAAACTTCAGGGCGGAGTTGAGTGCCAGCACGCGGTCCACCAGCGCCGCCTTCCCGGTGGAAATGCTGTTCTCCCGCGCCTGCTGCTCCAGTCCCGCGTCCTGCGTCAGCGTCTGGGTCAGGACGGACGCCCGCGATTCACTGGTCTGCAAAATGCCGTCTACGGTGCTTGTCAGCTCCCGCTGGAGCTTCTCCGCCCGGGCGGTATCCTTGTCCTCCACCGAGATCATGATGGCGGAGGAGATGCTGCTGAGGTAGCCGCTGCGCACAAGGCTGCCCACGATGGCGTTCACCGCCACGTCCAGCTTGGCGCCCTTCAGGTCCGCACCATTGCCCATATCCGCAAGGATGGCCTTTGCTTCCTCGTTGAGCGGCGTGCAGGCGAGCACCTTTTCGCTCCGATTCACCTTCAGCTCAATGCTCGGGTTCACATCCAGCGACACCACGGAGGCCACCGCGTTCGCCCGCTGGTAGGACAGCCCCCCGCCGCCGAACAGCACCACCGCAAGGCAGGCGGCAATAAGCGATGTCCATTTTCTCTTTGTCGTTTTCTTTGTCGTCATGGGAATTACCGTTCCTTTCCGCTCTTCACAGCGGGAGAGAACGCCGTTCGCGTCGCAGGGAGCCGTCTTTTCCAACGCCTGGGCCAGCTTCTGCTCCAGTTCTCTGTCGGTCATCGGGCGTCATCTCCTTCCAGATAAGCTCGCATTTTCTTCAATGCTCTGTGATATTTCGACAGGACGGTAGGAAGCGGCAGCTCCAGCAGCGCCGCGATCTCCCGGTGCTTCATGCCCGTAACGGCGTGGAGCAGCACGATGCGCCGTTCCTCGTCCGCAAGGCCTGCCAGTGCTTGCTGCAAAAGGGCGCGTTCATCGGCGTCCAGTCCGCACTCCTGCGCGGGAATGGCGTCCCATTCCTCCTCGCTGAGCGCGGTGCGGCGCTCCTCGCGCCGCAGGCGCATCAGGCACAGATTGCGGCACACGGTCAGCAGCCAGCCCATGGGCGAGCCGGTGGGGCGGTACTGCCCCGCGCGGTCCCACACCTGCACATAGACATCCTGTGTGAGATCCTGGGCATCGTGCGCATTTTTGAGGTAGGAAAGCGCAAGGCCGTACACCGCCGAGCGCGTGCGGCGGTACAGCTCCGCGAGGGCTTCACGCTCACCCCCGGCAATGCGGATCAGCAGCTGCTGCAGCTCGTGCCGATCCTCTACCGAAGCGTATTCGGTTGTCATCAACATGCTGAGCATAGGCTTCCGTCTCCTGTCATCCGTGTAATGCGCGGGAAGGAGGATCTATTGCATCGGTTTCAAATTTTTTTGATCGATCCTTTTTATTCTATCATAGATGTGGGTCAGCTGCAAAAGCGATCGCGCAGGGGCGGCTTTGCCGACCCCGGGCATTTTAAGACCGAGGGGTGGAGCAAGCAAAGCGAACGGGATATAAGAGCCGCCTTCTGGCGGCCGCGCCGAGTGGCGCGTCAATTCGGAGCGAAGCGGAGAATTGTTATAGGCGGAATTCATTTTCGCCGTTATAATTTAAATGGTGCTGAGGCCCGCTCCGCCGGGCCGAAGCCCAAAAAAGAGAGACACGATCTTCATCGTGTCTTTCTTTTTGGTACGCCTGAGCGGATTCGAACCGCTGGCCTTCCGCTTAGGAGGCGGACGCTCTATCCTGCTGAGCTACAGACGCATATGCCGGGGGAGCGGCCCCCGGCCTGGCGGAGCTTACTCCGCCGAGATCATATAGTAGTAGACGGGCTGTCCGCCGGGCAGCAGGGTGATCTCCGCATTGGGACAGGCGGCGGTAAAGACCTCCAGGGCCTGTTGGGCCTGCTCCTCGTTCACGTCCTCGCCGTAGAAGATGGAGATGAACTCCGCCCCCTGGTGCCCCTCGGACCGGGCCAGCCGCCCCAGCAGGGCGTTCAGGTCCCGGTCGGTGCCGAAGAGCTGGTGCTCCTCCAGAGCCAGATAGTCCCCCTGCTTGATGGCGAAGCCGCCGAAGTCGGAGTCCCGGGCGGCGTAGGTGATCTCCGCTGTGCGCACCCGGGCCAGGGCCTGGGTCATGTTCTCAGTGTTTTCCTCCGCCTGGGCGTCGAGGTCCACGGCCATCATGGCGGCGATGCCCTGGGGCACGGTCTTGCTGGGGATGGCGATGACCTGCTTATCCTGACACAGGGGGATGGCCTGTTGGGCGGCCATGATGATGTTCTTATTGTTGGGCAGAACATAGACGATCTCCGCCGGGGTGGCGTCGATGGCCTTTACGATGTCCTGGGTAGAGGGGTTCATGGTCTGGCCCCCGCCCACGATGGCGTCTACCCCCAGGTCGCGGAACACATCCTCCAGTCCCCTGCCGGCGCACACGGCCACGAAGCCGAACTTCTTCTCCGGCGCGGCCTTGGCGGGCTTCGTCTCGCCGGACACGGGGGTGTAGCTCTGGAAGGAGTCCTCCGCCATGTCCAGGTCATCGGTGCTCTGGGGGGTCTTGCCGGCGGCCATCTCTTCATACTGGGTGCGCATATTTTCGATCTTGGCCAGCTCCAGCACGCCGTACTTCTGGGCCTCCAGCAGGGCGGCGCCGGGGATGTCCGTGTGGACGTGGACCTTGAAGGCGTCGTCGTCCTCGCCGATGACCAAGCAGTCGCCGATGGAACTGAGATAGGCCCGGAAGGCGTCCAGATCGGTGGTCTCGTTCTTGCGGACGATGAACACCGTGTCGAAGGTGAAGGTGATCTCCTCGTCCCCCAGGGTGCTGAACTCCGCCTTGTCGGCGGGGGCGGCGGGGGAGTCGTCCTCCGGCATGGGCAGGCCGTTCAGCTCGTCCAGCATGCCCTGCAGGATCACCAGAAAGCCCTTGCCCCCCGCGTCCACCACGCCGGCCTTCTTCAGCACGGGGTTCATGTTGATGGTCTGGGCCAGAGCGGTCTGCCCCTCCTGGATGGCCTGCTCCAGCACGGACTGGAAGCAGTTGTCCTCCCGCGCGGCGCCGGCGGCCCGGGCCGCGGACATGCGGGAGACGGTGAGGATGGTGCCCTCGGCGGGCTTCATCACCGCCTTATAGGCGGCAGCCACGCCGTAGTCCAGGGCCAGGGCCAGATCCCGGCCGTCGATGGTCTCTTTCTCCTTGATGGCCTTGGCCAGCCCCCGGAACAGCAGGGACAGGATGACCCCGGAGTTGCCCCGGGCCCCCCGCAGCAGGGCGGAGGCACAGGCGCCGGCGGCGGAGCCCACGGAGTCGAAGCGCTTTTTCTTCATCTCCTGGGCGGCGGCGGCGATGGTCAGGGACATATTGGTGCCGGTGTCGCCGTCCGGCACGGGGAACACGTTCAGGTCGTTGATGCCCTGCTTCTGGGCATTGATCGCGGCAGCGGCATGGATGACCATCTGCTGGAAGACCGCTGCGTCAACGGTTTTCGTCATAATCAGTTGTTTCCTTTCTGCGGGCGGTCTTAAAAACGCATGGAGTCCACACAGACGTCCACGTTCTGCACCTTTACGCCGGTGGTCTTGCTGACGACGTAGCGCACCTCGCCCATGATGGAGCGGCACACCGCCATCAGATTGACCCCGTTTTCCACGATGATATGCAATTCGATGGAGACGGTGCCGTTCTCATTATAATAAACCTTCACGCCCTTGGCCATGGACTCACGCTTGAGCAGGTGCACCAGTCCGTCGGTCTTGGAGCGCACAGCCATGCCTTTGACCCCATAGCAGTTGGTGGCCGCATTGCCGGTGACGGCAGTGAATACGTCGCCGCTGATGCGGATCTCGCCCAGGTCGTTTTGAAGCTTCATTCGGTCTCGCCTTCCTTTCCGTAAGGGGATAGATCCTATTACAGGATACATTGTAGTCTATTTCCCCGCAAATTACAAGGGGAAATCCGCCCGGAGCCTTTTTTACCGGGTCATCCCGCCGGTTTACGACGGGATTTTCCCAGAAAGTGGAATATAATGGCCTTCCAAAGCCCGACATGGGGCGGACTATACGAAGGAAGGTCGTGGGCACCGCTATGACAGCCAGAGACACCATTCAGATCAGACTGCGCCGCATGAAGTGGCGCGCCGGAGGGGAGGCCGGGGTGCGGGTGACCCCCTCCGCCCTGCTGCGGGGGGCGGAGGCCATGAGCAGCCTGCTGCTGTGCGCCGTGCTGGCCGGGGCGTGCATTTGGGGGGAGCGCGCCCCCTTTGCCGTGGCCTTTGTGGGGGCGGCCGGGCCGGGTCTGCTGGGCGGGGCGGCCCTGACGGGGGCCTGCTTCGGCTATCTTGCCCTGCTGCCCCTGGCCCGGGGGCTGCGGTACGCCGCGGCGGCGGTGCTCACCTTTGCGGCGGCCTTTGCCCTTCTGGACTGGAAGCCCATGAAGAGGCCCTGGGCCATGCCCCTGGTGGCGGCGGCCATGAACGGCTGCACCGGGTCCGTCTATCTGTCCCAGGGGGGCTGGCAGAGCCAGGAGGCGCTGGCCTTTGCCGCCGAGGTGGGGCTGACCGCCTTGGCGGCGCGGGGTTTTGCTGTGGTGCTGGAGCCCGTGCGCACCGGGCGGCGGGGGGACGCGCAGTCCCTGGCCTACCGGGCGGGGGCGCTGCTCCTGCTGTGCGGGGTGCTCATGTCCCTGGGGGCGGCGGAGCTGCCCGGGGGGCTGTCCGCCGGCCGGGTGCTGGCCGTTGCCGCAGGGGCGGCTGCCGCGTGGCTGGGGGGATGCTCCGCCGGGGCCATGACCGGGGTGCTGCTGGGGCTGGCCATGGACCTGTCGGGAAAGGGAGTGCCCCTGTACGCCACGGTGTACGGTCTGGCCGCCCTGGGGGCCGGTCTGGTCCGGGGAAGGGGCCGGATCTGGGCGGCGGCGGTGTGGCTCGCGGCCAGCGGGGCTGCTGCCCTATGGGGGACGGCGGCGGTGATCCCCGGCGGCGTGATGTATGAGGCTCTGGCGGGCTGTGCCCTGTTTCTGCTGCTGCCGGGCAGGACGCTGGGCCGCCTGGGGGCCTGGATGGCCCCAGCGCAGACCGGGGCGGGGCCGGATCTGCAGGCCCAGCAGCTGATCCGAAAGCGGATGGAGGGGGCGGCGGCCGCCTTTCGCAGCCTGTACCAGTCGGTGAATGCCGCCTTCCGCACGCCGGACAATGACGGGGACTCCGCCATGATCTTCCGCCGGGCGGCGGCCCAGGTGTGCCGGGACTGCCCCCGGTGGAAGGACTGCTGGCAGGAGAACTATCCCAGCACCATGGATGCCATGAACCACGCCCTGCCCGCTATCCTGGCCCGGGGCCGGGGGCGGGCGGGGGATTTTCCCGGGTGGTTCGCCGACCGGTGCCTCCATTTCCGGGACTATGTGGGAGAGGTGGACCGGGAGCTGGCCGCCCTGCTGTACCGCCGGCAGTACAACAGCCGGGTGCGGGCCAGCCGGGCCGCCGTGGCCCGGCAGTACGCCCAGCTGTCCGACCTGCTGGGCAGCGCGGCGGCGGAGCTGTCCCAGGAGCTGGTGCCCGACCAGCAGGCCCTGCGCCGCCTGCGCCAACGGCTGCGCTCCGCTGGACTGGAGGGGGTAGGCGCCTCGGTGTTCCGGGACGGCCGGGGCCTGCTGCGCATCCAGCTGTCCGGCCCGGGCTGCCGCCAGATGGAGGAGCCCCGGCAGCTGCGGGCCCTGTCCGCCCTGCTGGGGGCACCTCTGCGGGCGGAGGAGGGGGAGGGCGACGCCCTCTCCCTGACCCAGCAGGAGCCGCTGATGGCGGTGGCCGGGGTAGCCGCCCGGAAAAAGGACGGCGAGACGGTGAGCGGTGACGTGGGCACCTATTTCAAGGGGCCGGACGGCAGCCTGTATGTGCTGCTGTGCGACGGCATGGGCAGCGGCCCCGCCGCCAACCGGGAGAGCGCCCTGGCCGTGCGCCTGCTGGAGCAGTTTTTGAAGGCGGGGGTGGAGACGGAGCACGCCCTGGTCACCGTCAGCTCAGCCCTCGCCCTGCGGGGGGAGGAGGCCGGGGGCTTTACCACCGTGGACCTGCTGCAGGTGGATCTGTTCACCGGCCAGGGGGCGGTGTACAAGCTGGGGGCCGCCCCCACCTACATCCGCCGGGGAGATCAGGTGCGGCGGCTCACCGGCGGGGCCCTGCCCGCGGGGCTGTCCGCCGGGGGCGAGGCCAGGCCGGACAAGCTGCCCCTCCAGCTGGCTCCGGGGGACTGCGTGCTGATGGTCAGCGACGGGGTGACGGGCACCGGGGACGACGGGTGGCTCCAGCAGCGGTTCGCACGGTTTGAGGGGGACAGCCCCAAGGAGTTGGCCCGGGTCCTGATCGCCGACAGCCCCCAGGGGGCCACCGACGACCGCACCGCCCTGATGGTGCGCATCGAAAAGCGGGAGCTGTGATCATATGCGGCGCTGTGCCGCCGCGGGGGCTGTCCCCCGCGGCGGCATTTTGCTCCCGGGACAGGGGATGCCGGCCCGGAGGCGGGAAAATGGGAGAAAAGCAAAAATATTTCAAAGAAACCCTTGACACACACGACAGTGTTGTTGTATGATAGCGAAGCGCCTGCAAAGGCGTATTCTGCGATGATGCGCAAGATTGCTCGCCCTGCGAGGTAACTTGCGCGGAGTATGTCCGTATATCGGGCGGCTGAGCGCTTCGTGCCGCGGCGTATATCGCCGGGTACGGAGGAAACCGGCCTGTCTGTACAGCCGGTTTTTTCGTGGCCAGGAGTGATACGCACGATAGCGTGTGCAAGCGGCGCTCACCGTACGAAGGCTGGACCCAACTTTCGTATGTTATTAAGGAGGAAAACCCAAATGGCAGCTCAGAAAGAAATGATCCGCATCCGCCTGAAGGCCTATGACCATCAGCTGATCGACCAGTCCGCTGAGAAGATCGTAGAGACCGCCAAGCGCACCGGAGCCACCGTCTCCGGCCCCATCCCCCTGCCCACCAAGAAGGAGATCGTCACCATCCTGCGTGCTACCCATAAGTACAAGGATTCCCGCGAGCAGTTCGAGCGCCGCACCCATAAGCGCCTGATCGATGTGGTGAAGCCCTCTCCCAAGACGGTGGAGGCTCTGATGAGTCTGGAGCTCCCCGCCGGGGTGGAAATTGAAATTAAACTGTAATTTCAAACCCGCCCACCCACCCTTTTGCGGTATAGGGGCTGCGCCCCTATGACCCCCTTTTGCGGCGCAGGCCGCAAACAAATCCGTTGAACCCGCAGTCCGCCGCGTTTTGAGGCGGACGGGTCAAGTTGAAAAACCAATGGGAGCCTGATGCCCAAGTTTTTCAACCAATAACCTTTAAGGAGGAAAAGATCCAAATGGAGAAAGCGATCATCGGCAAAAAGATCGGCATGACCCAGATCTTCGATGAAGCCGGCCATGTGGTGCCCGTCACCATCATCCAGGCCGGCCCCTGCACCGTGGTGCAGAAGAAGACCGCCGAGAAGGATGGCTATGAGGCCATTCAGCTGGGTTACGAGACCGTTCCCGAGCGCAAGCTGACCAAGCCCGAGCTGGGCCACCAGAAGAAGGCCGGCCTGGAGGAGTTCAAGAAGGTCCTGAAGGAGTTCCCTCTGGCCGACTGCTCCAAGTACCAGGTGGGCGATGTGCTGAACGCTGACGTGTTTGCCGCGGGCGACCGCGTGGACGTGACCGGCATCAGCAAGGGCCACGGCTTCCAGGGCGTTGTTAAGCGCCACGGCGCCGCCATCAAGAGAGTCACCCACGGCGGCGGCCCCGTCCACCGTCACCAGGGCTCCCTGGGCTCCGGCACCGACCCCAGCCGTATCTTCAAGGGCCGCGACGGCGCCGGCCAGATGGGCAACGAGCAGGTCACCGTTATGAATCTTGACGTGGTCAAGGTGGACACCGAGCTGGGCGTCATCGCACTGCGCGGCGCCGTGCCCGGCCCCAAGAACGGCGTGGTGTTCCTGCACAACAGCGTCAAGAAGGTCTTTGAGGCCAAGGGCGCTGCCGGCATCAGCGTCAACCCGCAGAAGGCCTCTGCCCGCGTCAACCCGCAGAAGGCTTCCGCCCGCAACAAGTAAGGAAAGGAGAGATTGAGTCATGCCTAAAGCGAACGTGTTCAACATGGCCGGTCAGCAGGTCGGCGAGATCGAGCTCTCCGAGGCCGTCTTTGGGATCGAGCCCAACGAGGCTGTGGTCCACGAGGTGGTCAAGAATCACCTTGCTAACTGCCGTCAGGGCACTCAGAGCGCCCTGACCCGCGCCGAAGTCTCCGGCGGCGGCAAGAAGCCCTGGCGCCAGAAGGGCACCGGTCACGCCCGTCAGGGCAGCACCCGCGCCCCCCAGTGGACCCACGGCGGCATCGTCTTTGCCCCCAAGCCCCGGGACTACAGCTACACCCTGAACAAGAAGGTCAAGCGTCTGGCTCTGAAGTCCGCCCTGTCCGCCAAGGCCGCCGAGGGCGCCATCCTGGTGGTGGACGAGCTGAAGCTGCCCGAGATCAAGACCAAGGCCATGAAGGGCTTCCTGGACGCCGTGGGCGCCGGCAAGTCCGTGGTCATCACCCCTGAGGTAGAGGAGAACGTGGTCAAGTCCGCCCGGAACATCCCCGGCGTGGTCACCACCACCGCCAAGGTCCTCAGCGTGTACGACATCGTAAACGCCAAGCAGCTGGTCATCGACAAGGCCGCTCTGGCTACCATCGAGGAGGTGTTTGCGTAATGACCGCCTATGATATCATCAAGCGCCCCATCATCTCCGAGCAGTCCATGGAGCAGACCGAGATGAAGCGCTACACCTTCGAGGTGGCTAAGACCGCCAACAAGATCGAGATCGCCAAGGCGGTCGAGGAGATCTTCGGCGTGAAGGTCGCCAAGGTCAACACCCTGAATATGCAGGGCAAGAAGAAGCGCATGGGCGCCCGGCCCGAGGGCCGCCGCGCCAACTGGAAGAAGGCTATGGTCACCCTGACCGCCGATTCCAAGACCATCGAGTTCTTCGAGGGCATGGTGTAAGGAGGAAATGAGAAATGGCTATCAAGACTTATAAGCCCACGACCCCCTCCCGCCGTCACATGACTGTGTCCGCCTTCGAGGGGATCGACAAGAAGGCCAAGCCCGAGCGCAGCCTGACCGAGGTTCTGAAGAAGAACGCCGGCCGCAACAGCTATGGCCGCATCACCGTCCGCCACCACGGCGGCGGCAACCGCCAGAAGTACCGCGTGATCGACTTCAAGCGGGACAAGGAAGGCACTGCCAAGGTCATCAACCTGCAGTACGACCCCAACCGCAGCGCCAACATCGCCCTGATCGAGTATGAGGACGGCGAGCGCCGCTATATCCTGGCCCCCGTCGGCCTGAAGCCCGGCCACATCATCATGACCGGCGCTGACGCCGACATCCTGCCCGGCAACTGCCTGCCCATCGCCAAGATCCCCGTGGGCGAGATGATCCACTGCATCGAGCTGTACCCCGGCAAGGGCGCTCAGCTGGTCCGTTCCGCCGGCGTGGCCGCTCAGCTGATGGCCAAGGAGAACGGCATGGCTCAGGTGCGTCTGCCCTCCGGCGAGGTCCGCCTGATCCGCGAGAACTGCAAGGCCACCATCGGCCAGGTGGGCAACACCGACTGGGCCAACATCCAGCTGGGCAAGGCCGGCCGTAAGCGCCACATGGGCTGGCGTCCCACCGTCCGCGGCTCCGTCATGAACCCCAACGACCACCCCCACGGCGGCGGCGAGGGCAAGAGCCCTGTCGGCCGTCCCGGCCCTGTCACCCCCTGGGGCAAGCCCGCCCTGGGTTACAAGACCCGCAAGACGAAGAACCGCACCGATAAGTTCATCGTCAAGCGCCGCAACGCCAAGTAAGGAGGCAGTAAAAGATGAGCAGAAGCATTAAGAAAGGCCCCTTTTGCGCCCCCGAGCTGCTGAAGCGGGTCGATGAAATGAACGCCAAGAACGAGAAGAAGGTCCTGAAGACCTGGAGCCGCGCCTCCACCATCTTCCCCTCCTTCGTTGGACACACCTTTGCTGTGCACGATGGCCGCAAGCACGTGCCCGTCTATGTCACCGAGGACATGGTCGGTCACAAGCTGGGCGAGTTCGTGCCCACCCGCACCTTCAAGGGTCACGCGGGTGCCAAGACTGGTAAGTAAGGAGGAGAGAAACGATGGAAGCTGTTGCTAATCTGAAGTATCTGCGGATCTCTCCCCGTAAGGTGAAGATCGTCCTGGACCTGATCCGGGGCAAGGACGTGGCCACCGCCACCGCTATCCTGATGCAGACTCCCAAGGCCGCCTCTGAGCCTGTTCTGAAGCTGCTGAAGAGCGCCGCCGCCAACGCGGAGAACAACCACCAGATGGATCCTGAGAAGCTGTACGTGTCCAGCTGCTACGCCAACCCCGGCCCTATCATCAAGCGTATCATGCCCCGGGCCCAGGGCCGTGCCTATCGCATCAACAAGCGCACTTCTCATGTCACCGTCGCGGTGAGCGAGCGCTAAGGGAGGAGGAACAATATGGGACAGAAAGTTAATCCCCACGGCCTTCGTGTGGGTGTCATCAAGGATTGGGACTCCCGCTGGTATGCCCGCAACGAGAAGGTGGGCGACCTGCTGGTCGAGGACAAGAAGATCCGTGACTACCTGAAGAAGACCCTGTATTCCGCCGGTATCCCCAAAATCGAGATCGAGCGGGACAACGCCAAGGTGCGGATCTATCTGCACTGCGCCCGTCCCGGCGTCGTGATCGGCAAGGGCGGCGAGGACATCAAGAAGATCGAGGCCCAGCTGGTCAAGCTGACCGGTAAGCCCGTGGATCTGAAGATCGTCGAGGTCCGCGACGTGGACACCAACGCCCAGCTGGTGGCTGAGAACATCGCCCAGCAGCTGGAGAAGCGCATCGGGTTCCGCCGCGCCATGAAGAATGCCATGGGCCGCGCCATGCGCGCCGGCGCCAAGGGCATCAAGTGCAACTGCAACGGCCGTCTGGGCGGCGCCGAGATCGCCCGCGTGGAGCACTACCACGACGGCACCATCCCCCTGCAGACCCTGCGCGCCGACATCGACTACGGCTTCGCTGAGGCTGCCACCACCTACGGCCGCATCGGCGTGAAGGTGTGGATCTACAAGGGCGAGGTGCTGACTCAGGCCCTGCGCACCACTCCCCGCACCCTGGATACCAGCAAGCCCTATCAGGAGCGCCGTGAGCGTCCCCGCCGCGACCGCCGGGATGGCGACCGCCGTCAGGGCGGCTTCAACCGGGATCGCCAGGGCGGCGGCTTCAACCGCGGCCCCCGTCCCGCCGGCCAGGGCTTCAACAACAACCGCGGCCCCCGTCCCGCCGGTGCCGCCGCTCCTAAGGAAGGAGGCGCTCAGTAATGCTGCTGCCCAAGAGAGTTAAATACCGCCGTGTTCACCGCGGCCGCATGAAGGGCAAGGCCATGCGCGGCAACGTCGTCAACTACGGCGAGTACGGTCTGCAGGCCACTGAGCCCGCGTGGATCACCAGCAACCAGATCGAGGCCGCCCGTATCGCCATGACCCGTTACACCAAGCGTGGCGGTCAGGTGTGGATCAAGATCTTCCCCGATAAGCCTGTTACCGAGAAGCCGGCCGAGACCCGAATGGGTTCCGGTAAGGGCTCCCCTGAGTACTGGGTGGCCGTGGTCAAGCCCGGCCGCGTGATGTTTGAGATCGCCGGCGTGTCCGAGGACGTCGCCCGCGAGGCTCTGCGTCTGGCCAGCCACAAGCTGCCCGTCAAGTGCAAGATCGTCAAGCGTGAAGAGACCGAGAAGGGTGGTGAAGCGTAATGAAGGCCAATGAAGTCCGCAAGATGTCCAGCGCCGAGCTGGAGACTAAGCTGATGGATCTGAAGAAGGATCTGTTCAATCTGCGCCTCCAGCACGCCACCAACCAGCTGGATAATCCCATCAAGATCGCTCAGGTCAAGAAGGATATCGCCCGGGTCAAGACCATCATCCGCGAGCAGCAGCTCGCCGGCCGCTAAGAGGAGGAATAGAAGATGGAAAACAGAACTTCTTCCCGTAAGACCAGAGTCGGCCTGGTGGTCTCGGACAAGATGGACAAGACCGTTGTGGTCGCCATCGCCGACCGCGTGGCCCATCCTCTGTACAAGAAGATCGTGAAGAGAACCTATAAGCTGAAGGCTCATGACGAGCTCAACCAGTGCGGCGTGGGCGACCGCGTCAAGGTCATGGAGACCCGCCCCCTGTCCAAGGACAAGCGGTGGCGCGTGGTTGAGATCATCGAGAAGGCGAAGTAAGGGGGTGTCGGTATGATTCAGCAGGAAAGTTATCTGAAGGTCGCCGACAACACCGGCGCCAAGGAGATCAAGACCATCCGTGTGCTGGGCGGCTCCAAGCGCAAGTTCGGCAACATCGGCGACGTGGTGGTGGCTTCCGTCCGTAAGGCCCAGCCCGGCGGCACCGTGAAGAAGGGCGAGGTCGTCAAGGCCGTGATCGTCCGCTCCGCCAAGGGCGTGCGCCGGGCCGACGGCTCCTACGTCCGGTTCGACGAGAACGCCGCCGTCCTGATCAAGGACGACAAGAACCCCCGCGGCACCCGTATCTTTGGGCCCGTCGCCCGCGAGCTGCGCGACAAGGATTATATGAAGATCCTGTCCCTGGCTCCCGAAGTGCTGTAAGGGAGGGCAATGAAACATGATCAAGATGAACATCAAGAAGGACGACGTGGTCGTCGTCCTCTCCGGTAAGGACAAGGGCAAGCAGGGCAAGGTCCTGGAGGTCATGCCCAAGGAGCGCAAGGTCGTGGTGGAGAAGATCAACATGGTCTCCCGCCACACCAAGCCCCGCCGTCAGGGCGACCAGGGCGGCATCATCCAGAAGGAAGCCCCCCTGTACGCCTGCAAGGTGCAGCGCGTCTGCCCCAAGT
>CAKUHX010000009.1 GCA_934659475.1 uncultured Oscillospiraceae bacterium | reverse complement strand
GGCCCTGGGGCGGAGGAGGTCCTGCTGAAGTACGGGGATGTGCTGGCGGTGCCCATCCCGGAGCTTGCGCCCCTTGTACTGTTATCCCCTTTTTCGCTCAAAGCATGCTTCTCAGCTTCTGCCCCTCTTTTGTCCAGTAGTTCTCTAAGATCCGAACTTCGTCTCCGATGCTGAGATCCCGTACGCCGAGATCCATATACCATTTTGCTTCTTCCGCACTGTTGATCTCACACCGCGGCCGGACATTACCTTATCGTTTCTGGCATGAATATGCGGCTGGGCGTACCATATTACTTCTTTTCTTCTGCCATGACGTGAAACAAGAAATCAAGCCACGCCGCACAGATGGTCCATATCGGCAGATAGAGAAAACGCTGTCTGCATACAAAAACACCGCCTATATCCTGTTAGGCGGTGTTTTTGTGTAAGGCTTGGCAGCTTATTTTCAATTATTTTTTCTGTGTTCCCTTGTCAAGTGACGTTTTCAAAACTTAAACAGATTCAGTCCCACCTCCGGGGAGTACTCCCGGTCTACACTGCCGTCGATCCTGCGGATGATGAACTCCCCAGTCAAGCTGACCTTCGCCCGGTTCAGGTGCCCCGCGTGTACGACTCCCCGGGTCACGTTCCCCACGACCATATGCAGATGCAGATAGGTCTGCCCCTTCATCTGGGACACGTTGCCCGTGCAGGAGGCGATCTCCATGTCGCCGGTGAATTGCTGGGACTCATATTCAAACTTCTCGCTGTTGAACACGCCCAAGGTCACATCGTTCACCGCGCCGATCCCGCTGACCTCAGCCAGGGCGACCTTCTCCTGTTCGCATACCGCCTTGATCGTATCCAGGATCTCTTCTCCTTTCTGGATGCGAAGAACGATGCTGTCTCCAAAAACACGGTATTCCATGTCGAATTTTCCCTTCCTGCTTTATTTATTCACCACGTTTACAGGTGCGCCTGCTAAAAAGGCCCTGATATTCTCCACCGTGGTATTCATGATGCGTTGACGGCTCTCCTTAGGTGCCCAAGAGATATGGGGCGTGATGATGCAGTTTTTGGCCTTCAGCAGAGGGTTGTCCGCCCTGATCGGTTCGGTGTACACCACATCCAATCCCGCAGCAGCCATCTTTCCACAGTTCAGCGCATCCGCCACATCCTGCTCGTCGATCAACTGTCCACGGGCGTTGTTGATCAGGATCACGCCATCTTTCATTTTCTCAATGGACCGTTTGTTGATCATTCCCGTATTTTCCGGCGTCAGATTACAGTGCAGAGTGATCACATCGGCCTGGGCGTACAGGTCATCCAGCTCCACGTACTCGCCTATGGACCGGCCACTGTCATTGGGATACTTATCATAGGCCAGCACCTTCATTCCCATCGCCTTAGCGATCCGGCCTTCCGCCTGTCCAATGCGGCCAAACCCGATGATCCCAATGGTCTTGCCCTCCAGCTCGATCAGCGGGTAGTCCCAATAGCACCAATCCACATTGTTCGCCCAATCCCCGTCGTGAACGCTCTGGCTGTGGTGGCCGATATGGTGGCAGATCTCCAGCAGCAGCGCGATAGAGAATTGGCTGACCGAAGCGGTGCCATAAGTTGGCACATTGACCACAGGGATCCCCTTCTCACGGGCATAAGCATAGTCGACCACATTATACCCCGTGGCAAGCAGGGCGATCAGGCCGACATTCGGGCACCGGTCCAAGGTCTCCCTCGAAACAGGAGTCTTGTTGGTCACCACGATCTCAGCCTCTCCGATCCTCTGCGCGATCAAAGGAGATTCTTCATAGGAAGTCCGGTCATAAACCGTCACCTCGCCCAGCTGTTCCAGCTCTTTCCAGCTCAGATCGCCCGGGTTTTCCGTATGACCGTCTAACACTACGATCTTCATTTCAATCAGCCCTCTCTGCTTAAATCTGATCTCTTTTCAGTTCCATGCCGATCTTCAGCAACTGCATGGCCCGCACAGTGCTCTCCCTCAGGTTCTCCACGGCATTCTCCATGGCGTTCTCCAAGGTGGTCACACGGCTCACTGTGCTCATCATGCCGTCCACCCCGCAGCCGTACAGATCCTCAGCTCCATCCCCGATGGCGCCGCCAATGGCGATCACCGGTATATCTCCCACCGATTTGACCCGATGCGCCACTCCAGCGGGCACTTTGCCGCAGGCAGACTGGGCGTCCAGCCGACCCTCGCCCGTAAGCACCAGGTCCGCCCCAGCCAGCGCCGCGTCAAACCCAACAGCGTCTAACACCAGATCAATGCCCGGGCAGACCGAGGCGTCCAGAAATGCCATCATCGCACACCCGATCCCCCCTGCGGCTCCAGAGCTTTCTTTCCGGGCTGCGCTGCACCCCATCTGCTGAAAAAGCACCTCCGCATAGTGGGAGAGCGAAGTGTCCAGCACCCGGATCTGCTCCGCAGTGGCCCCCTTCTGGGGCCCAAAGACCGCCGCCGCCCCCTCCGGGCCGCACAGCTTGTTTCGCACATCGCAGGCCAGCAGGAACTCACAATTCCTCGCCTGCGGCAGCATGCCCGACAGATCGACCCGCTTCAATCTGGACAGGGCCGCGCCGCCTGGTGGGAGCTCTTTTCCATCAGCATCCAAAAAAGACACTCCCAGCGCCTGAGCCAGTCCTGCGCCTCCGTCCGTGGTGGCAGAACCGCCAAGGCCGAGAATGATCTTTTTCGTTCCCTGCTGCAGCGCGTGCCGTATCAGCTCTCCCGTCCCATAGCTGGAGGCATGCAGAGCATCCCGCTCTCCGTCCAGCAGCAAAGGCAGTCCTGAGGCCGCCGCCGTCTCGATCACCACTGTCCCGTCGGGCAAAACGCCATATTCCGCGCGGATGGGCCGGCCCAGCGGGTCATGTACCATAAGGCCCACCGTTCTGCCTTTCGCAGCGGCTACCATGGCCCTGACCGTCCCCTCTCCCCCGTCTGCCACGGGGACACACACGGTCTCAGCTCCGGGGAATACCTCAAGCACCCCTTGCTCTATGGTGGTGACCACCTCTTCTGCCGAGCAGCTGCCCTTATAGGAATCCGTTGCAATTATGATCTTCATGGTCTCTCACTTTCGCTCTCCATATTGGGAATCGCTTCTCGGAGATTTTTCCTTGTCTATAGTACCAAGTATAGCCAGTCGATCACCGTTTGTCTTTGTGGTAGATAACAAATGATCTTCCCCCTGTTTTGTTCCATGTAATAAAATTTCCCGACCCAGGGATGGATCGGGAAGTTTTATTTGTATAATTTTGCAAAGTCCTTCGTCTCAAATATCGCCCAGCAGCATCAATGCGATTTGAAATACTGCCGCATTATTGAGTTTTCTCGGGTCATAGCCGGTATATTCCGCTATCTTCCGCAGCTGATATTGAACCGTATTTTTATGGGTGAACAGCCTTTCCGCAGTCCGCTCAATGGAGCCATCACAGGCATAGAATACCGACAGCAGTTCATGCCACCGCTGCAGCTGCTGCTTGTCCTGGTCTTTGAATACCTTCTTCAGATACATCTCCCGCGTCTGGCCTGTCACTCCAGGCAGAAGCAGTTCGATCACCAGATCATCCCAGCAAAGCGGCTCTTCTCTCCGACACAGCTGTGCCACCCGACAGGCATCTCTCGCCCGGGAAAATGCTTCTCGCAGGCCATAGCCGATCCGCCTTTCTCCATCATATCCGATCGCCAGTGCCGGACCGGCCCCCTCGTCATTCCGCTTCAGTTCTCTCAGCCACCGGCGGAGATCGTCCGCTTTCCCAGCAGGCAGCAGCAGAACTGCGTAACGCAGGGCCGTATATACCAAAGCCCCCTGCCCTTTTCTTCGGATAGCCGTCACGATATTTTCGACGCTGGCCGCATTTCCCTCTGCCGGGGCCAGGGGCCTGATCACCGCCGTATAATATTCCGCAGACACATCGACCCCACAGCGGCTGCCCAGTTCAGCAAGAAGTGACTCTTCCATCTTTTCCGGCGCGAAAAGCAGCTTTTCCAGAAAATGCTGCCGTCTCTCCTCTGCATCCATGGCCGGCACAAGGCTGAGTTTATCCCGCAGCATGGTCTCAGTGGTCGTGCGGATCAGCTTGACATATCGGCTGAGTTCATCGTAATTGTCCCCGGTGACCCCGATCACGCCGATGACCTCACCCCCGTAGTGGATGGGCAGGTTGATGCCGATGCGCGACCCGGAGTATTCATCGTCCGTCCGGACGATGAGACAGTCCAGATCTTCACGGATAGCCCGATAAGCTCCGTCATGGATCGTTCCGATACGTGTTGGATCCGTACTGGCTATGATGCGGCCTGTCTCGTCCATCAGGTTGGTCGGCTGGCTGATCGCGCCGCTGATCTCGGCAACGATCATCTTTGCCACATTCTCCGCTATTTTCACCTGTCTGTACACCTCCTTGTGCCGCCACGTCAGGCCGGTGCTGTTCCGCCTTGATCGTCCTTATGGTTTGCTTTTGATCATAGATTTTTTTGCCTGGTCTGTCAAATTTCCCTTATCATGGACCAAAAAATACGGGGACGGCGTTTCCCCCGTCCCCGTACAGATCACTTTCCCCGAATGATAGTCAGGGCCTGTTTGCAGTTCTCCGCCTCGGCCCGGTCATAGCTGCCGCCGTACTCCCCGTCCAGCGTCCAGGGGATGGCCTGGTCGCAGACAAAGGTCAGCTTGGCCGCGTGGAAGGACAGCACCGCGCTGCGCTCGATCGGCTCCTGGGGGAACAGCAGGTTCTGCAGCGCCCCCGTGACCTCCTCGATGGCCAGGGGCTTTTTTACCAGCACCACCTCGAACAGGCCGTCGGCCAGATCCACCTTGCCCGCCACGAGGTTCTTCATGCCGCCGATGGAGTAGGTGTTGCACACCATGCCGTAATAGAAGTCATCCTCGATCACGTGGCCGCCGTCAAACTCCACACGCATGTGGTAGGGGGTGATGGTGGGGATGGAGGCGATGCCAGCCACCACATAGGCCAGATGGCCCAGGGCGTTTTTCAGATCCTGAGGGGTGGCGTAGGCCACTTGGGTAAAGGCGCCGAAGGCGGCCACATAGACGAAGGGCCGGCCGTTCAGCCTGCCCACGTCCCAGGGCAGGGGCGCGCCGTCCCCCGCAGCCAGGGCGGCGGCCTTGGCCGGGTCGGCGGGCAGGTCCAGGGACACACCGCAGTCGTTGGTAGAGCCGGCGGGCAGGAAACCAAGCACCGGAGGATGCTCCAGCTCCATCAGGCCGGCCACCGTCTCGCTCAGGGTGCCGTCGCCGCCGGAGCAGACCACCCGGTCAAACTGGCCGCCCATCTCCCGGGCGGCCCGGGTGGCGTCCCCCGGGCCCTGCGTAGGATAGGCGGTGACCAGCCAGCCGCGCTTGGTGAACACGTCAACGGCGGCAGAGAGATTGGCCTTCACCCGGCCCTTGCCGGAGGCGGGATTATAGATCAAAAGAAGCTTTTGCATGGGGCTTTCTCCTTGTTCTGTGCTGGTATTCTTCCGGCCCCATTCCTGCTCCTTTCAGCAGCGCGGGGCATAAGTAAGCTATAAGTATTAAAATAGTATAGAGAGAGGGAAAAAGAAATCAAGGGGAAAATGTAAATTTTATCTTAATCTTAACGGTGGGGGCACAGCAGCTGCAAAATATAGCCGCGGCCCTTGCCAGGCGGATCGAAAACGGGTAAAATGATATGATCGATCCGGTAAGACCGCCCCGCCGCCGGGGCGTATGAAAGAGAATAAGCCCGTCCTTTTGCCCCTGCGGGGGGATGGGCCGTAAGGAGAGCATACTATGAACGAGATCATCCTGCTGAAGCTGGGGGAGATGGTGCTGAAGGGCCTGAACCGCCGCAGCTTCGAGGACAAGCTGCAGGCCAACATCCACCGCCGCCTGTGGCCCTACGGCCAGTTCAAGGTCTACACCCGCCAGTCCACCACCTATGTAGAGCCCAAGAACGACGACTGCGACGTGGAGGGTGCCTTTGAGGCCCTGAAGAAGGTATTCGGCATCGTGGGCCTGTCTCTGGCCCGCCCCTGCGAGAAGGACAAGGACGCCATCGTGGCCGCCTGCCGCCAGTTCCTGGACGACAAGCTGTCCGCCGCCCGCACCTTCAAGGTGGAATCCAAGCGGGCGGACAAGAGTTTCCCCATGAACTCCATCCAGCTCAGCCAGTATGTGGGGGGTGAGCTGGACGAGCTGTACCCCCACCTGAAGGTGGACGTGCACCACCCGGAGCTCACCGTGTATGTAGAGATCCGGGACTTCGCCGCCTATGTCCACGCCGACCCGGAGCCCGGAGCAGGCGGCCTGCCCGTTGGGATCAACGGCCGGGCGGTGTCCCTGCTGTCCGGCGGCATCGACTCCCCCGTGTCCAGCTGGATGATCGCCAAGCGGGGGGTCGCCCTGGATATGGTGCATTTCTTCTCTTACCCCTATACCTCCCCGGAGGCCAAGGAGAAGGTCATCCAGCTGGCCCGTGATCTGCTGCCCTATACCGGGCGGCTCACCGTCCATGTGGTGCCCTTCACCGCCATTCAGGAGGAGCTGCGCCGCTCCTGCCCCGAGGAGCTGTTCACCATCATCATGCGCCGGTTCATGATGCGCATCTCTCAGGAGGTGGCCAGGCGCTGCGGGGCCAAGGCTCTGGTCACCGGCGAGTGTCTGGGCCAGGTGGCCAGCCAGACCATGGATGCCATGCTCTGCACCGGCGCGGTGGTGCAGCTGCCTGTTCTTCGCCCCTGCATCGGCATGGACAAGGAGGAGATCGTGCAGATCTCCCGCCGCATCGGTACCTATAACACCTCCATCCTGCCCTATGAGGACTGCTGCACCGTCTTTACTCCCCGCCATCCCCGCCTGCGTCCCATCCTCAGCGAGGTGGAGGCGGCGGAGGCCGGGCTGGACATCGACGGCATGGTGAAGGCCGCCGTGGACGGCATCGAGCGCATCCAGCTGCCCCCGGCACACGAATGATCCTATTTGGTCCATAGTTCCTGCGAAAAGAGGGCGGGAGCGATGACTGCGAATAGAAGGATAAAATGAACGGAGGAATCTTATGTACCCCTATGCTCTGATCGACTTGCACTGCGATACTCTGACAGACTGCGGGAAGGGCGATGCGTCCAAATCGGACACCTTGGAGGACCCCGCCAAGGTACTTTCCCTGTCTGCTATTCCTCAGCAGACCCACTGGGCTCAGTTTTATGCTGTGTTTACCCCGGACCAGATACGGGGGCAGGGGGCCATTGACTACTTTGCGGCCAACCGGGCTAACTTTGACCGACAGATGGACAAGTTCTCTGACCGCGTTATCCCCTGCCGCACGGCCGGCGATATGGAGCAGGCCTGGGCCGCCGGAAAAACCGCCGCATTTCTGACGGTGGAGAACGGCTCCGTACTGGCCGGGCGGATGGACCAGGTGGACGTGATGGCCCGGGCCGGGGTGAAGGCCTTCACCCTCACCTGGAACGGAGAGAACGAGATCGGCTCCGGCCACACCACCGACCACGGCCTGTCCCCCTTCGGACGGGCGGTGATCCCGGCGCTGGAGGAGCGGCGCATCCTGGTGGATGTGTCCCACCTGAACGACACCGGTTTCCGGCAGGTGCTGGACATCGCCCGGCGGCCCTTTGTGGCCACCCACTCCAACGCCCGGGCAGTTTGCCCCCACCGGCGGAACCTCACCGACGACATGATCCGGGAGATGGCGGCAAGAAAATGCCTGATCGGCCTGAACTACTATGTCAGCTTTCTGTCTGACCGGGGGGAGGCCACTCCGGAGGACCTGCGCCGCCATGTGGAGCACTTTTTTGAGCTGGGGGCCGGGGAGTGCCTGGCCCTGGGCTCTGACTTCGACGGGGCCCACCTGCCGGAGTGGCTGAACACCCCGGGAAAGGCCGCGGGGCTGTATCAACGGTTCCTGGACTGGGGCCTGACCCGGGAACAGGCGGAGGGCATCCTGTGGCGGAATGCCCTACGGTTCTTCCGGGAGAATTTATAAAAAGGAGCGGCCCGCTGAATGGCGGGCCGCTCCTTTAATGTTCTACGGTCACGGTGCAGGACACGGTGCTGCCTGGCCGAAGGTGCCAGCCGTCCGCATCCCGCAGCAGCTGGGTGCGGTAGTCCAGCGTCACTCCCTGCCAGGAGCAGGAGAAGTGCTCCGCATTGACATCCCACCCCTCCATCAGCAGCCCGTCATTCTTCAGGTCCCAGACATGGGTGCCCCGCTGGGCTGCGGCCAAAGAGAGGTAGCACAACTGGGGAGAGACGCTGTCCAGATAGACGGCCTCCTCCTCCAGCGTATAGGACCAGGACACCTGAGTGATCACCCCGTCCTCCGTGGTGAACACATAGTCGGGCTGGGGCAGCTCGCCACCGATGCTGATCACAACAAAACCGGTGTCCTCCGCCTTCTCCCACTTCCCATCGCGGTCCAGACTGAACCGGGGGTCTATCTCAAAATGATCCCGGTAGTAGTTGTAATTTTCCGCGAACTCCGCCACGGTCAGGTCTCCCCGGTTGGGGGGCAGCAGAGTGGAGATCCCTGCCAAATAGGTAACGCCCACCACGGCGGCCACAGCCAGCACATAGCCCACCGGGGCCCTCCAGGTCATATCGGAGAACTGCTCGGTGTTGTCCTCCTCCCAGGCCAGTGGCTCCCCCTTCACTGCGTAGCGGTAATAGCTGTAAATGTTGCAGCCGATATTCACCAGCGGGATGGACGCTCCGTCGCCGCAGGCGAACACCATGCCCGTGCGGGAGAAGGCCTCGGACAGATCCAGCTTTTCCCCAGTACGAATGGACACCACCCGGATGCCGAACAGCCGCTTGCCCACGGTGGTCCCCCAGAAGTGCAGCAGCAGGGGCTCCGCCAGCATCAGCACCGTCCAGGACAGGATCAGCTGCACGATGCGCGCCCCCGCCCCGCTGTCCACCGTCTGGCGGAACACGCAGAAGCGCACCAGGCTCACCGCCAGCCCCGCCAAGGTCAGATCCAGACTGCGGGCGAAGTACCGCCGCCAGGGGTGGGGCTGGGCCACGTCCGCCGCCGCGGTGTCCCGGGGGGCAGACAGCTGCCGCAGATAGACCTGGGGGTCCAGGGCGGCGTAGTCGGGCACCTCCCGCTCGATGGTGCGGCACACGTCCCGGGCGGAGAGCAGCTCGCTGCTCTCCCGCTCCAGCAGGGCGGAGCGGCCCTCCATGGCCTGAGTCAGGGACAGGGTGCCGTCCTGCAGGGCCCGGATCTCCTGAAGGGAGAATTGCAGCTGCCGCAGCAGCTTGATCTTCAAAAGGTCCTCGCAGTCCTCCTCCGAGTAGCTGCGGTAGCCGTTCTCCTTCCGCGCCGGGACCAGCAGGCCCTCCTGCTCGTAGTAGCGGATGTTGGCCCGGGTCATCCCCGTGCGCTCTTCCAGTTCTTTGATGGTCATACAGCCACCTCCTGCCCATACTGTAAGGTATCAAGGGGGTTTACAGTCAAGGGGGTCTCAGAAAATTTTTGAAAATTCCCGCTTTCCCCCGTTCAAAATTCCGCCGTTCGCAAACGGCGGAATTTTTTTCGATCCGTCATTTCCGACGACATGTGCGTCGGAAATGACACCTCTCGCGCAGTCCGGCCCGACTTTCTCGTGAGAGATCGAGGGTCGGACTGCGTGCATTCTCCTTCTTTTTGGTAAAAGGGTATTGCCCTTTTACCAAAAAGAAAAACAGCGCCGGGGCCTGCGCCCCGGCGCTGTTTTCATGTAAGTCTTTCGACTCAGCCCTGGCTGATGGCGCCCATGGGGCAGGCGTCGGCGCAGGAGCCGCAGTCCAGGCAGGCGCCAGCATCGATCTGATACTGGGAGTCACCCTGGGAGATAGCACCGGCGGGGCAGGCGTCGGCGCAGGAGCCGCAGCTGACACAAGCGCTGCTGATCACATAAGCCATTGAGATACACCTCCATAAAAATGTACTCCTATTGTATCATAACTTTCGGAAAAATCAACTCCCATTCTTCCCATATTTCTGATGAAAAGGCCGGAGTTTCTTCTCCCCAATGGACAAAGGCGGCTCTTTGCCGGGGGATGAGGCTAATTTTCCGGAAAGTGGGAATGCTGTACTGCACACGATGGAGGTGACCGCCCATGTCTGACAACCGCTTTACCACCGCAGCCCTTGGGGCCCTGCGTCTGGCCCAGGAGAACGCCGCCCGTCTGGGCCACAGCTATGTGGGCAGCGAGCATCTGCTGCTGGCTCTGGCCAGCCAGGAGTATTCCCCCGCCTCCCACATGCTGCGGGAACGGGGGGCCGACGGGGCCGCCCTGCGCCGGGCCATCGCCCAGCTGGTGGGCACCGGGGTGCCCTCCCACAGCCTGTATCAGGGGCTGACCCCCGGCTGCCGGCAGGTCATCGGCCGGGCGGTGCTGGACTGCCGCCGCATGGGCCATCCCGCCGTGGGGGACCGGCACCTGCTGCTGGCCCTGACGGAGCAGGACTGCTCCGCCCGCCGGCTGCTGGAGGACTGCGGCGTGGACAGCGGCCTGCTGCGCCGGGCGGTGACCGCCTCGTTGGGGGGCGAGCCGGCGGACTACCGCGCCCCCCGCCCCCGGGAGGGGGAGCGCGCCCCCGCCATCGACACCAAGCAGCTGGACCAGTGCTGCCGGGACCTGACCCGCATGGCGGCGGAGGGGAAGCTGGACCCACTCATCGGCCGCCAGGCGGAGCTGGACCGGGTGATCCAGATCCTGTCCCGCCGCAGCAAGAACAACCCCGCCCTGATCGGAGAGCCGGGGGTGGGCAAAACGGCGGTGGCCGAGGGGCTGGCTCTGGCCATCGCCGACGGCACCGCCCCGCCCCACCTGCTGGGGCGGCGGCTGTGCGCCCTGGACATGTCCGCCATGGTGGCGGGCACCAAGTACCGGGGGGAGTTTGAGGAGAAGCTGAAGCACATCCTGTCCGAGGTGCGCCGGGCGGGGAACATCATCCTGTTCATCGACGAGCTGCACACCATCGTAGGCGCGGGCAGCGCCGAGGGGGCCATCGACGCCGCCAACATCCTCAAGCCCGCCCTGTCCCGGGGGGAGCTGCAGGTCATCGGGGCCACCACCATCACGGAGTACCGCACCTATATCGAGAAGGACGCCGCTCTGGAGCGGCGCTTCCAGCCTGTGACCCTGAGGGAGCCCGACCGGGAGGAGACCCTGGCCATCCTCCGGGGGCTGCGGGGCCGGTACGAGGCCCACCACCACCTGACCATCTCCGACCGGGCGCTGGAGGCGGCGGTGGACCTGTCCCGCCGGTATCTGCCCACCCGCTTTCTGCCGGACAAGGCCATCGACCTGA
The DNA here is from genome assembly GCA_934659475.1 of uncultured Oscillospiraceae bacterium. Lineage (GTDB taxonomy): Bacteria > Bacillota > Clostridia > Oscillospirales > Oscillospiraceae > Lawsonibacter. The sequence goes on along the minus strand of CAKUHX010000009.1, from coordinate 11,283 downwards.
TGGACGAGGCCGCCGCCCGGGCCCGGCTGGAGCAGCCCACCATGCCCCCGGAGCTGCGGGCCCTGAAGGACCGGGCGGGGGAGGCCGCCCGGCAGCTGGACCAGGCGGTGCGCCAACGGGACTTTGAGAAGGCCGCTCTGCTGCGGGACGCCGAGGGCTCCTTCCGCCGCCAGCTGGAGGAGGGCCGCCGGAAGTGGCAGGCGGGGCAGGAGCACCGCACCGTGGACGAGGGGCACATCCGGGCCGTGCTGGAGCAGTGGACGGGGGTCCCCATCCGCTCCCCCGATGGGGAAGAGCGGACAGCGCTCCACGGCCTGGAGGACACCCTGCGCCGCTCTCTGGTGGGGCAGGACGGGGCCGTTCGCGCCGTGGCCCGGGCCATCCGCCGCAGCCGCATGGGGCTGCGGGACCCCGGCCGGCCGGTGGGCTGTTTCCTTCTGCTGGGGCCCACGGGGGTGGGCAAGACCCAGCTGTGCCGCGCTCTGGCCCAGACCCTGTTCGGCAGTCAGGACGCCCTGCTGCGCTTTGATATGTCGGAGTATATGGAGCCCCACTCCGTCTCCCGCCTGATCGGCGCGCCCCCGGGGTATGTGGGCCACGATCAGGGGGGACAGCTCACCGAGCGGGTGCGCCGTGCCCCCTGGTCGGTGGTGCTGCTGGACGAGCTGGAGAAGGCCCACCGGGACGTGTGGTCGGTGCTGCTCCAGGTGATGGAGGAGGGGGTGCTCACCGACAGTCAGGGGCGAAAGACCGACTTCCGCAACACGGTGCTGGTGATGACCTCCAATCTGGGCTCCCAGCGCTTTGCCCGGGGGCCCGGGCTGGGCTTTGCCCCGCCGGAGGCCGCCCAGCGCCAGGCCCTGGAGCGCGAGGTGCTGGCCGACGCCAGGCGCACCTTCCCCCCGGAGTTCCTCAACCGGCTGGATGGGACGCTGGTGTTCCACCCTCTGGACAACGGTTCTCTCCAGGCCATCGCCCGCCGCCTGCTGGAACAGACAGGCGCCCGGATGCAGGCCCAGGGGCTGACCCTGCGGGTGGACGACGGGGCCGTGGCGCTCATCGCAAAGCAGGGAGAGGACCGGGCCTACGGCGCCCGCCCCCTGCGCCGGGCGGTGACTGACTGGGTGGAGGATGCCGCCGCCGACCTGCTGCTGTCCGGCGAAGCAAAGCCGGGGGATACCCTGTGTCTGATAGCGGAGGGGGATAGGGCCGCCCTGCGGGCGGAGACGCCCGCCCAGCAGTCATAAATACAGCGGCCCGCCGAATAAGTTCGGCGGGCCGCTTATTGTATCGTATTTCCCCTTTACAGGCGCACCAGCTGCTCGATGGGGGCGGAGCAGGTCATGGCCTGCTCCGGGGTGCGCAGGCCGTGGGCAGCGTTCACTGCCTCCATAATGGCCTCCCGCTTGTCGTTGGGCACTACGATGGCCACGATGTCCCGCTCGGCGGTCAGCTCCAGGTCATAGCCCCGCTCCAGCTCCTCCATGCCGCTCCAGCGGGCCTTGATGACGGTGCCGCCCCGGGCGCCCTGCTCTCTGGCGGTGACCATGATCTGGTCGGCGCTGCCCCGGACGCAGGTGACCAGGATCAGACTGTTTTTGCTCTGATTTTCCATAGGGGGCTCCCCTCCGTTTCCTTTTTTGTTCTGCTGGGCGTAGTAGTCGATGGCGGCGGCAGCCAGATTGTTCATCCCCGACAGGGACAGGGTGAACACGATGCCCGCAGTCCCGGCGGCGCCCCGCAGCTCGTTGTCCAGCAGGGCCAGCAGACGCCGGGCCGTGCCGCTCTCAGCATAGCTGAGCACCACGTCCTTCTCGCTGGAGCCAAGGCCCAGAATGTCCATGATCTCCGACGTGGCGGTACCCCTTCCGGGGCACTGGGTGTGGAGAAACACGGCGTGCTTTTTATATAGCTTCTGGATGGCGGTGCCCCGGCCCCGCTCCACAATGGATACGATCACATGAATTCCTTCCATAGCTGCCTCCTGTCACAGGTCGAAATAGACCACGCTGTCCTCCACCCGCTCCAGACGCACCCGCTGGCGGCGCAGGGCCAGCCTGTGACTGACCTGACTGGACAGGCCCATGACCTGGATGGTGACCAGGGGCGTCATGGCCACCATAGCCACGATGCCGAAGGCGTCGGTCATCAGGTCGCCCCCCACGGCGGAGCAGGCCCCCATGGCAAAGGGCAGCAGGAAGGTGGCCGTCATGGGTCCGCTGGCCACGCCGCCGGAGTCGAAGGCGATGCCGGTGAAGATACTGGGCACGAAGAAGGTCAGTCCAAGGGACACAGCATACCCCGGCACCAGCAGCCACATGATGTTCAGGCCCGTGAGCACCCGCACCATGGCCAGCCCCACAGACACGCACACGCCGATGGACAGGGCGTTGCCCATGGCCCGCTGGGAGATGGAGCCGTTGGACACCTCCTCCACCTGCTTGGTCAGCACGGCCACCGCAGGCTCCGCCTTGACGATGTAAAAGCCGATGAGCATGCCGATGGGCACCAGCAGCCAGGGGCGGCTGCCGGAGGCCACCGCCGTGCCGATATACTGGCCCGCAGGCATAAAGCCCACGTTCACCCCGCACAGGAACAGCACCAGGCCCAGGTAAGTGTAGGCAAAGCCGGATACGATGCGCAGCAGCTGTCCCCGGCGGAATTTTCGGGTGAACAGCTGGAACAGGGCGAATACCAGGGCGATGGGCAGCAGAGCGGCGGCAACCTCCTTAAAGTATTCGGGGAAGCCGTGGACAAAATACCGGGCGGCGGCGGCGGTGTCCGCCACCTCCGGAATGGCGGCCAGCTGTTGCTCCGCCTTGTCCGGCTGATAGACGATGCCCAGCAGCAGAACGGACAGGATGGGCCCGATGGAGCACAGGGCCACCAGACCGAAGCTGTCGCTGGCGGCATTCTTGTCGCTGCGGGAGGAGGCCACGCCCAGACCCAGAGCCATGATAAAGGGCACGGTGATGGGCCCGGTGGTCACGCCGCCGGAGTCGAAGGATACGGGGATGAAGTTGGCCGGGGCGAAGGCCGCCAGCAGGAACACCACCCCGTAAAACAGCAGCAGCAGGCGGCGCAGGGGCACCCCCCACCGCACCCGCAGGGTGGCCACCACCAGAAACAGGCCCACTCCCACCGCCACGGTGAGGATCAGCACCATGTTGGGGATGGCGGAGATCTGGTTGGCCAGCACCGTCAGGTCGGGCTCCGCCATGGTGGACAGCACCCCAAGCAGAAAGTACAGCAGAACGGGGATCAGCAGTCTTTTCTTTCCGCTGAGCACCGCGCCCACCCCCTCTCCCATGGGCAGCATGGACATGTCCACCCCAAGGGTGAAGAAGCCCATGCCGATCACCAGCAGCACCGCCCCGAACAGGAACAGCACCAGGGTGCCCGGCTCAAGGGGGGCAATGGTGACGGACAGCAGGAACACAATGGCCGTGATGGGCAGGACCGAGGCCATGGATTCCTGAAGCTTTTCTGAAAATTGCCGGTTCAAATGCAAAATCGTTCCTCCTCCCCCGCTGGGGACACAAAATAAAGCTGTGGGGTTTTTATTCAGTATACAGGAAAGCCCCTGTCCTGTCCCTGTTTTTAACGCTTTCTAAACACTGTGCACTTTTCTTTAACTGCCCGGTGGCATCTCCGCCGCCCTTGCAGGATCTTTCGGGAATTGGTATAATAGGGCAACACTGAATGACGGAGGGTATTATGAGCCGTTCCCCTTCCCGCGCCCGCCCCGGGCGCACCATATGGAGCCTGCTGCTGCTCCTGCTGCTGGCCGCGGGGGCGGCTGCGTATCTGCTGCGCCCCAAGCCGCCCCAGTACATCACCTACGGCGACCGTCAGGTGCTCCTGCTGGAGGACGTGGCCCCCAGCACCCTGGACCCCCAGAGCTTCCATCTGGACGAGAACGGTTGGATGGCTTACAGCGACGGCCAACTCACCGCCCTTACCGGCATCGATGTCTCCTCCCACCAGGGGGAGATCGACTGGCAGCAGGTGGCCGCCGCCGGCGTCCGCTTTGCCGTGATCCGGGCGGGATACCGGGGCTACGGCGAGGAGGGGACGCTGGTCACCGACAGCCGCTTTGACGAGAACATCTCCGGCGCTCTGGCCGCCGGGCTGGACGTGGGGGTGTACTTCTTCTCTCAGGCCGTCACGGTGGAGGAGGCCCGGGAGGAGCTGGCCCTGGTACTGGAGCTCATCGCCCCCTATGCGGTCACCTATCCCGTGGTCTTCGACTGGGAGCGGATGCCCGCCGAGCGCAACGCCCGCACCCGGGATGTGACCGGCGAGGAGCTGACGGACATGGCCGCCGCCTTCTGCCGGGGGGCGGAGGAGGCGGGCTATACCCCGGCGGTATACGCCAATCAGGATCTGGCCTACCTCACCCTGGATCTGAGCCGGCTGAAGGACTGGCCCTTCTGGCTGGCCCAATACAGCGACGCGCCCACCTTCTACTACCGCTACGACATCTGGCAGTACAGCCACACGGGGTCGGTGCCCGGCGTGAGCACCAACGTAGATCTGGATCTGGCCTTCCGGGATCTTGCCGCTGCCGACTGAAAGGATATATCTATGGATACGCTGGAATTTCTTTCGGAATACCGGGAGGACGCCCGCATCGAGGCCAAACGGGCTCAGGGCGGCCTGCCCCACAGCCTGTGGGAGACCTACTCCGCCTTTGCCAACACCCTTGGGGGCGTGATCCTGCTGGGGGTGGCGGAGGACGAGGAGGACAAGAGCCTGTACTCCGTGCCCCTGTTTGACCCTCAGGCTCTGGCGGAGGAGTTCTGGGACATGGTGAACGACCCGGATGTGGTCAGCGCCAACATCCTCCAGCGGGAGGACGTGCAGGTCCTAAACGCCGGGGACGATCAGATCGTGGCCATCTTCGTCCCCCGGGCCCCCGCCCGGCTGCGGCCGGTGTACATCGGGCAGGATCCCTATGGGGGCACCTACTTCCGCATGGGGGAGGGGGACTGCCGCGCCCAGCGCCACGAGGTGCTGGCCATGCTGCAGGATCAGGAAAACATCAGAAAAAAGGAGCCTTGATACATGGCTCAGGACAAAGCGTTTTTGGGCACTCAGCCCGTGGGCAAGCTGCTGTTCAGGCTGGCGGTGCCCACGGTCATTGCCCAGCTGGTGAATATGCTGTATAACATCGTGGACCGCATCTACATCGGCCACATGCCGGCGGATGGAACTCTGGCCCTGACCGGGGTGGGCGTCTGTCTGCCCCTGATCATTCTGGTGTCCGCCTTCGCGGCCTTTGTGGCCTCCGGCGGCGCGCCCCGTGCCTCCATCTATATGGGCCGGGGGGATCACGACGGCGCGGAAAAGATCCTGGGCGGCTGCTTTACCATGCAGCTGGCCATCTCCGCCGTGCTCACCGCCGTTTTGCTGCTGTGGGGTCGGGATCTGCTGCTGCTCTTCGGCGCCAGTGAAAACACCATTGAGTACGCCGCGGCCTATATGGGCATCTATGCCGTGGGCACCGTGTTCGTCCAGCTGACTCTGGGGCTGAACGCCTTCATCACCGCTCAGGGCTTCGCCCCCGTTGGGATGAAGACCGTGCTCATCGGCGCGGTGTGCAACATCATTCTGGACCCCATCTTCATCTTCGGCCTGCACATGGGCGTGCGCGGGGCCGCCCTGGCCACGGTGCTGTCTCAGGCCGTGTCCTGCGTCTGGGTGCTCCGGTTCCTCACCGGCCCCCGCACCGCCCTGCGGCTGAAGCGGCAGTACCTCCGGCCCCAGGCCAGGCTCATCCTGCCCTGCGTGGCTCTGGGGCTGGCCGCCTTCATCATGCAGAGCAGCGAGAGCGTCATCTCCATGTGCTTCAACTCCTCCCTGCTGAAATACGGCGGAGACCCGGCGGTGGGGGCCATGACCATCCTGTCCAGCGTGATGCAGTTTGCCATGCTGCCCCTTCAGGGCATCGCCCAGGGGGCCCAGCCCATCACCAGCTACAACTACGGGGCCCGGAACAGCCAGCGGGTGCGGGCCAGCTTCCGCCTGCTGCTGACGGTCAGCCTGATCTACTCCGTCCTGCTGTGGGCGGCGATCATGCTCTTCCCCCAGCTGTTCGCCCGCATGTTCACCCCGGATCCAGAGCTCATCGCCTTTACGGCCCGCGCCCTGCGCCTGTACTGCGCCGCCCTGTTCCTGTTCGGATTGCAGATCGCCTGTCAGATGACCTTCGTGTCCATCGGCAACGCCCCCTGTTCCATCTTTGTGGCCGTGCTGCGCAAATTCATCCTGCTGCTGCCCCTGATCTACCTGCTGCCCCATCTCTTGTCCGACCAGACCAGCGCCGTCTATCTGGCGGAGCCCACCGCAGATGTGATCGCCATGAGCTGCACTGCGGTCCTGTTCTCCCGCCAGTTCAAAAAGGCGCTGAAAAAGCTGGACGAGCCCCTTCCATAAGAAATGCCCATCGGGACACTTCCCGATGGGCATTTTTCAGCTCTCCATATGCTTGCCCAGAAAGGCGGCGATGGACTGGGCCAGCTTATACTCCACCTCGCCGCTGTTGAGTCCCTCGCCCTCCCCCACAAAGGCTACGCAGCCCAGCACGTCCCCCTGGGACAGGATCGGGGCCGCAATGGACAGACAGTATTTCTCCTTGTCGGCGCACAGGGGGATCGCCGCCTCGCCGGGGCGGTACTGGTAGATCTGCCGCCCCTCCATCAGCCGCTCCACATCGGGGGACAGCCTCTGGTCAGACAGCTCCCGCCGGGGCTGCCCCGCCGCGGCGATACAGCTGTCCCGGTCTGTGATCACGGTGGGCCGGCCGGTGGTCCGGTTCAGAGTGTCGCACAGCTGCCCCGCGAATTCCGACAGCCCGCCCATCAGGGAATACTTTTTGAAAATGACCCCGCCGTCCCCGCTCGTGTAGATCTCCAGGGGGTCGCCCTCGCGGATACGCATAGTCCGGCGGATCTCCTTGGGGATGACCACGCGGCCCAGGTCGTCGATGCGGCGCACGATTCCAGTTGCTTTCATACTCTCGAACCTTTCCTGCCCGTCCCTTGGGACGGAGCGTATTCTTTTCGTTCCGGTCCCGCCGGGGCGCCGCTCCCGCCGCCGGCCGTCTGCCGTTTACGGGTTTATTATCCGCGATCGCCGGTAGGTTATTCCATTTTGCCCGCAGGTTAAATTTGTCAAAGCGCGGTCCGTGACGGACGAAGCCCCGCCGCCAGCGCCCGATCCGTGCGCGGCTCCTGCGGGTAGTCAGACGCGGCAGTCCCCGGAGAGCGGACCCACATGGTCCATCCACATCTCCAGCGTGTTCGCGCCGCCATTCAAGAGCATGCGGGACAGACGGCTTCTCCCTCCCCTCCTGGCGGGCGTGCCGCCGGACCCGTTCATTTCTCTATCTTCATGCAGAGATCGCAGCCGCCGCCGCGCCCCAGCGTTTTGGTGCGGTGCCAGACGAGCCTGGGGTGCAGTCCTGCGCAGCTGATGTCATCGCTGTCACAGAAGCAGCGGCACAGCTCGGGGCAGCCGTACCGCGCTCAGGTGTCGTGGTAAGGGCATTTCGTCATGTCGATGCGCCAAATAGACCGGTCCGTTTGCAGCTCCGCCGCCGCAAAGCCCGCCCCAGGGCCGGACACATCAGATGCCGTCACGTGCCGTCACGCCCCTGCATCATCCCCGAAGGCCGGCGGCCTGCATGACGGCCTCTACAGGTCCTACCGCTTCGCTGCCCCAGGTGATCTCCACCTCCGCGCACCCGGCGCTGTCCAGCAGTTCCCGTGCCTCGTCGGTCAACAGCTTCCGGTAGGCGTCGTCCACCAGCTCCAGCTTTTGCAGACGATCGGTCAGCCCATCACGGTCGGCGGCCAACCATGTGGAGACGGCCTCGCCGATCTCATCCGTGCCGAGCCCCGTGTTCACGCCCCAGTCCAACAGCCTGACCGCCGCCTGCACCGCCGACAGGGAGGAGCCGGATGTCCCAACCGTGACACCTGCCTCGATCTCGTCCAGGATGGGGAGCGTCAGCACCGGCGGCACATCGGCCGGGGCATCGGGCGCGTCAGCGGTGGCGCAGGTCACACCATCGGCGGAGACGGTCACATACAGCTTTTCCTGTACTGCGCCGCCCCGTCCGTCACCAGATAGGAATAGCCGCCCTTCCCTTTCCCCAGGAGCCGGAGCACGGTATATTCGGCATCGTTCACCGTCATTGTGTCAGGCATCGTTCTGTTGACGGCCCCCTTCACATACGGACGATCTTCCGGACGGTATTCGCCGTTCTGATCGTCAGTTTCGGGCCGACAGCCGCGCTGGCCGTCTTTGGCCACCAGTTGGTTTTCTGATAGTCCTTTCGGCTGAATGACCAGAACACAGCCGATCCATATTCCTGTATTTGCTCCAAGCCCTCTTTCGGCGCGCCGATCTCGTGATATACTTCCGGAAAGGCCGCAGGCGGCAGAACGAAAATGAGGTCATCGTAGATCTCCTTATTTTCTGTTCCCCACCATTCCGGGGCATGGCGCAGAATGTCCGCAAGCTCCTCCTGCGGAATGATAAAAACAGGAATATCCAAGCCAAATTCACGCTGTATCATGCGCCCGACCCGGTCAGTCAATGCTGTTACATTCCCGTCAGCGCTGGAAAAGATCACGTTGCCGCTGTTCAGCCAGGTCTTGACCTCCGGAAAGCCAAGGGCTTCAAAGCACTTTTTCAATTCCGCCATCGGCACTTTGTTTTTGCCGCTGATGTTGACGCCCCGCAGCAGAGCGATATACCGTCTCATTTACTTCACCTCGCGGAGCCGTTTCAGATCCTCCAGCACGAACGGACTGTTTACGGCGATGCGCCCCAGCGTCGGGCATGCGTCCATCTGTGCGCAGTCTGCACAGGTATCCATCCCCTTCGCCCGGACGCAGTTATGTACGGGGCACAGCCGGTCGCAGAAGGGCGTTTTGGCACCCTCTGTGCGGCAGCCGGTGCAGTTTATCATTTCCGGTGTGATCGCCGTCCCGTTGAGCTTTGTCCACAGGGCAGCGGTTTTTCCCCGCAGGGCATTGTTATTTGTGACCGTTGCGATCCTGGCATCGCATTTTTCACAGTCCAACCCGCAGCAGCCGGCAAATCGATCCGCATGGTCTTTATCGTGGATCAGCACTTCACTCTTGAACTGTTCCAATTCATCGATATATTTTTCATTTGCCTCTACCAGAAACAACACGAGCCTCTCCCTTACAAAATAGAATTTCACAGATCCCGCTCTATGTGTGAAGAGCATCGTCCCTCACACATAGAGCCGCCTGCTCACAATATTTACAGTTTGAAATTTGCCAGTTCAATAAGCGCCTGCGCGATGATACACTTATGTTTGATAGGAGATGAGCGAAATACAGATACACCGTTAACTCCCCGCACCATTTTTTCGTTTCTCTACCATCAGTCCGGTCCCCATTCCGGAGATGCCCCCGGTACCGGTCGAATCGAAACACCGATGCACTTTTCTGCCGCAGCGGTCAAAGGTCCCCCTCCATCAAAGCGCAGTACCTTTCTTCGGCGTGAAAAAGCCGGACATCGGAGCATGCTCCAGTTCCAGCAGCTTCACTTTTTTATCGATCCCCCCGGCATATCCGGTCAGGCTGCCGTTCGTACCGACGACGCGGTGGCACGGGATGATGATCGATATTTCGTTGTGCCCCACCGCACCGCCGACCGCCTGCGCCGACATGTGGGGAAGGCCAGCCTTCGCGGCAAGCTGCCGGGCGATCTGGCCATAGGTGGCGGTCTGTCCATAGGGGATCTGCAGGAGGAGCTCCCACACCGACTGGCGGAACCCGGAGCCGATAGGATGCAGCGGCGGTATAAAGTCCGGCTCCCGGCCCGTAAAGTAAATATCCAGCCAGCGCCTGGCCGCCGAAAGGGCGGGCGTGTCCCGCTCCACACGCTCCGCGGATAGGCCCCGGGCAAAGTACTTTTGCCCGTCGAACCACAGGCCGGTCACACCGGTCTCATCCGCCGCCAGCAAAATGCCGCCCAGCGGGGAATCGTAATGCTGAACAAATGTCATAACGCGCACCTCCGCATTTGTGTTTTGGGTCTATAGTCCTGCAGCTCCGGAAGGGCTCCCCCGGCCACCGCCCAGAGATACAGGCTCGCCACGCTGCAATAGGGGCGGGACCGGCGGCGGTATTTTTCAAACAGCCCGTGGTCGATCTCCCGGTGATGATAGACCATGCGCAGGCCGCGCTGGATGGCCAGGTCATCATAGCTGAAAATATCCGTCATCCGCCGCGGTGTCAGGCCCACGTCGTCCAGGGATGCCGCCCGGTCCAGCCGCTCTTTGATCGCCGCCGCGGCCTCCCGCATGGGCCGGTGCTCCAAGAGGTCGCTGCGGCAGCGCTTGCAGGGGCGGGGCCCGGCGGCGCGGGCCTCTTCCCCGGATGCGAAGTAGTGGAGGTCCTCCCGCTTCGGCGGCTTCGACCTGCAGGAGGGGCGGACAGCGCATCGGCAATGACCCACCGGCCCCTGACCGGGCAGGCTGCTGCCGCCGCAAGGCCCATGGCCGCCGCTCCGCCCCCTGTTCCTTGTCAGCATAGCACAAAACGGCAGAAATGTCTTTGCAAAAGCGGAAATTCAATTCTGAACAGGCTGCTCGTCCATCTGCTGCAGGCAGAAGGGCTCGGCCCCGCCTATCTGCGGTATGCCCCCTTCATCCCTCCGCCAAAGCCACACCGCTCCCGCCAAAGGCCGGCACGACATACTTCCTGATAGATCCGATCCTGTCCTTTGCTGCCGGCTTGAAGCGGGAGGCGATGGCCACGACCATATCTCTATCCGGATCGACGTAAATGATATTGCCGCCGCATCGGGGGCAGCAAAGCCAGTCTGTTTTGGCATCCGCTTTTCCCGCCACTTGAGATCACCTCGATCCATAGAAAGATCGGCGCCCGCGCCCTTGTCTCCCTCGGTGCGGCAGCGCGGCCCAGACCATGTCCGGCATGATGAGCATCTCCGGCTGGCCTGAAGGCAGCCCCATGGTGCCCGGAGAGAAGGGCAACACCGCCGCCGAGGATGTGTCCAGCTGTGCCGCAGCTGCGGCATCGAAACGAAGTACAGCGACCTGGACATCGAACTGGAGACCGTGACCGGCGTACAGGCCGGATCGCAACAAATATTCAGATAACAGGATACGGGAACGGCGGACTTTGATCCGCCGTTCCCGTCAGCTTGTCGAAAAAGCCTTTTCGCCAAGCTGAAGAAGATCATGAAACTTTTTCAAAGTTTCATGATCTTGTGATC
>CAKUHX010000008.1 GCA_934659475.1 uncultured Oscillospiraceae bacterium | reverse complement strand
CACTGGCCGGACTCGGCGTCATACCGCTCCCCCAGATAGTCCTGAAAGCCGCTGGGCCCGGCGGAGCACCCCCGCAGGGACACCGCCGCCACCGCCCCGGTCAGCTTCTCCCTCTCCTTCACCGGCCAGGCCGCCGCCGCGGGCACCCCCTGTTTCGTCAGATAGTCCGCCAGCTTCTCCCGGATCCGCTCCAGTCCCATGCTCATAGGTCCGCCTCCTTATCCTCCGGCCGCAGCACCGCCCACCAATGGGAGGGGCTGATCCCCGCCCACACCTGCCGGGCGGTCTCCACCGAAAACTTCCGGCCGTTCCAGACGGCAGCCGTCTCCCCGGCGGTCAGGGCATTCTCCGGCGGCCCCAGATAGAGCCACCGCTCCTCCCGCCGCTCCCCCAGAGGGGAGGGCACCAGCTGGGGCTGCCGATCCAAAATGGGCTGCACGAAGGCCCGGAGGCTGACCGGCTCCCCCTCGGGGGCGGTCAGGGTGACCTCCTGCCCGAACCGGGCCAGAATGGCGGCCCACTCCTGTTCCATCATCCCGGCACCCCCCGAAAGTGGAACCCACTGGGGGCGAGGTAGGGCCCCATCAGGGCCAGAGCCTCCCGCCGGCGCTGGTCCGCCTGGCCGGAGCGGCGGATGGTCACGTTCCCCGCCGTGAAGGAGGACACGCCGCCCCCGGCGTCCAGGGCCGCCAGCACCAGCAGGGCACAAGCCACAGGGAAGGCAGTGCCGCAGTCCGCCGGGGCCGTCCCCGCCCGCAGCCGGGCGCGGAGGTCGTCCTCCGCCGCCCGGCTCAGTGCGCTCATCAGGTCATCCGTCCCCTCGGCTCCCATGGCCCGGGCCAGGGCTGTGATCTGCTCCGTCATCACACGGACAGCACGCGGCTGGCCCCGTTGAAGATCTTGGAGAAGCCGCTGATGGTGGTGATGGCCGCCCGCTCCAGCTGGCGGTCGATCAGCTTGTCGTACTCCACGCTCACGTCCCCGGCCTTCACCAGCTCCAGAGCGTAGTTCTTGTCCAGGCCGATGATCTTGCCGCTGGGTACAGCGCTGGCCCGCAGCACCTGGGCGCCCATGGGGGTCACCAGCTTGCCGCTGCCGTGGAAGTCCAGTCCGGCGGCGCTGTCCTGCATCTGGGTCAGCTTCAGCAGCTTCACCATCATGTCCCCGCCCATGAGCAGGGTGTTCAGCTGATAGGGATCGAACTCCTTCCAGAAGGCCAGCAGGTCGTCATAGGCCAGGGTGCCGCTGGTGGCCGCGGCGGTGACGGCGGCCGCGTTATCGTTGCCGTCGCCGTTGACGATCACATCGATGGCATCCTCCAGGTGCATCCGGCCGATCTGGGCGCCGATCTGACGCAGGGTGACGGAGAACAGATCCAGCTTCTGGAACCGGATGGCCTCATAGGAGGCCACCAGCATCCTGCCCCGCTTGTTCAGCTTCACCAGGGTGTCCCGGGTCTTTACCGTGGTCTGGGGGATGGCCGCGCCCTCGTCCACCCGGCGCAGCTCATGCTCGTCCTGGCCGCCCTCGCTGGTGATGGAGCGGTAGTCCATGCCGCTGATCACAGTCTCGGTAGCGGTGATCTGGGGCAGGACGTTCTCCGCCTCCATGCCCACCTTCACCGCCCGGGCGATGTACTCGGGGAACAGCACGGCGGACTGGCTGGTGGCAAAGAACTTGTCCACCACGTCGCTGCCCGCGCCCTTCACCTTGATGTCAAAGCGCTTCAGCTGCCGCTGAAAGGCGTCCAGCCCCTCCATGGGGGTGCCTTTATACTGCTCGCTGGGGTCCTGGCGCTCCAGCACCTGGGTAAAGGTGCGGCCCGCCTCCTGATACATGCCTTTGTCCAGCTTTACGTCGTTGCACTGATAAGCCATCCTTTTTCCTCCTTTCGATCACAGAAAGACCACGCAGGTCTTGGCCGTGGCGTCTAGCGACACCACCAGCACGTTCACGCCGCCGCTGGTGTCCTTTTTCACGCCGCCACTGCCATCGGCCACCAGGCTGACATAGCCCACGGTCTCGGTGCCCGCACAGTTCAGGGTGACAAAGCCCCGCAGCTGCACCCCGGCATAGCCGTTGCGCACGTTCAGGGCCGCGCCGCAGAAGTCGTCCCCGGCGTCGCACTTGCTCACCTTGCCGTTGTCCGCCATCTTCACCACATGGCCGGCGGTCACGCCGCTGGCCGCCTCAAAGGTGGCTACCTCCTGGCCGATGCCGTCAAAAGAGATCTTGTTCATTTCCTTCTCCTCCTCCAAATTCCGTTCTATCCCCAATCCCCGGCCCAGGGCCGGAAAACAGCGGGCTCAGATCAAAAAGGCCCGGTCGTGCTCCCGGTCCCGCTCCCCTTCTGCGGGGGCGTAGGACAGTTGGGTGCGCACGGGGTACTTCTCCGCCGCCCGGGCCTCAAAGCTCTGCTTCAGAGCCATGAGCTGCTGCCCGTCCAGCCCCTTCACCATGGCTTCGGCCACCCCGGGCTCCAGCCCCTTGTCCGCCAGCCGGGCCAGACGCACCGTGTCCGCCTTCAGCTGCTCCAGACAGGCCCGGCCCAGGGCCGCCTGCTCCTCCAGCTGGGCCAGCTGCCGGGCACTGTGGGGCCTGCCCTTCACCAGCTCCTTCAGACAGTCGCTCTCCGCCCCCCGGCCCTTCACCACTCCGGCCTCCGGCTGGGCGGGCACCGCCACGAAGGAGAACTCATAGGCGTCGGTGGCGTGCTCCAGCTCCACGCAGCATAGCTTTCCGTCATAGGTCTTGCCCAGCTCGTGGCCGCAGCTGCCGTCCCAGGTCTGGCCGCATACGGAACACACCCGGCGCTCCACGGCGCAGCCCACGCTGACCTCCTTCTTGATGCCCCCTTCGATCTCACGGATCAGGCCCTCGTTGTCCGCGGTGCGCACCATATAGGCGTACCCCTTCAACCAGCAGTAGGGCTCCCCTGTCCGGGTGAGCTTCTCCTCCTGCACCACCTCGGCGGCATAGATCCGGGCCGCCTGCCCTCTGGCCGACCAGCTGTGGTCGAACAGGCCGCTCTTGCCCACAAACAGCTCCGCCAGCTCCTCCAGCGTCCTCCGGGGAAAGCGTTCCCCATCCCGGTCCACCTGATTGTCGCACAGGCGCACAGAGAAGCAGTATACCTCCTCCGCCCTCATGGGCCTGCGGCTGAAGCGGCCGATCTGCTCCAGCTGCTCCTCCGTCACCGCCACGGTCTGGCCCCCCTGGGCCTGCTTTACGATGTCCATGTCCTCACTCCTCCCTCAGCTTCTCCGTCTGGGCCCGGTAGAGGCCGGCCCTGGCCTCCTCCACCAGATCCTGCAGATTGATGTCCTCCCAGTCCACCGCCACCTGCTGTCCAAAGCCGTGGAGGATCAGCCACAGCTCGCACAGGCGCTCCACCACCGGCTCCAGGCTGCGGCGGATGGCGGTGATCTCGCTGGTCAGCATGTCCGCCTGCTGGGCGCTCATCCGCTCGGTGGACGACCAGGACAGCCCCAGCAGGAAAGGCGGGATACCCGTCCGGGCGATCAGCTGCTCCAGGATCTGCCGCACGGGCACCTGACTGTCCAGCACCTGGCCCTCCGCCCCGATCACCCGAATGTCGATGTCCCCAGCCGCCACGAAGTCCCGCACGCAGCCCTCCCGCCCCGCGGCCATGGCCGCCGACCACTCCTGGGCGATCTGGCCGCACCGCTCCTGGGCATAGGGCATGTCCTGCTCATCCAGCCTGCATACCACGGCGTACCGGGGGGTGCCCGCCCGCTCCCAGGTCTGGCCCACCGACTGGTAGATCTTCAGCAGGATCTCCGTCAGAAAGGGCATGGACCGCAGAAGGGACGTGCCATAGGGCGCCTCCGCCTCCGGCTGGAAGGGGGTGTACAGCAGCAGCTCCTGCCAGGGCAGTTCCTCCGGCTGGCCCGTCTCCCCCCGGGCGCACAGTTTGAAGTCCATGGGGCTGTCCCCCTCCCTGATGTCCACCGCTCCGGGGTCGGCGCACAGCAGGGCGGCGATCTCCCGTCCCTGGCCGTCCAGCACGATCTCACCTACGCCCCGGCCATAGGTGAGCATATCGTCCAGATACCGGTCCAGAAAGGACTGGATGCCCCGCTGGCCCCGCCCGGTGTCCACCGTGCGCAGAAAGCGGTCCAGTCCCGCC
This sequence comes from uncultured Oscillospiraceae bacterium, assembly GCA_934659475.1. Lineage (GTDB taxonomy): Bacteria > Bacillota > Clostridia > Oscillospirales > Oscillospiraceae > Lawsonibacter. The sequence continues at coordinate 19,295 of CAKUHX010000008.1, read as the reverse complement.
TGTCCCCGCCGGTCAGCGCAGGTGACCTTCACTCCGCCGCACAGGCGCACCAGCTTCATCACCGCGGCGTCCACGATGGGCACCGCCTCCCGGATAGAGCGGTACAGCGCCATATCCCCCTGCCCCAGGGGGCGGTAGCGCTCCAGCGCACCGAAGGGGTGGCTGTTCCCCTCCCTGATCTGGAGCCGGGGAGCCGGGCTCTCCGGCTTCTTCCTCTGCCACAATTTCATGTCGTTTCCTCCCGCCTGCTCGTCTAAATTTTCCTCTCCACGCTCCCGGCGCACACCGGGCTCGTGCCCGCTGCGCGGCCCACAATGGTCGACGCGAAGTACCTGATCTCATCCATGGCGTGATCGTGCTCTTTTCTGGGCTGATCCCGCTCCCCCTTGTCCTCCCAGCGGTACAGGGAGAACTCCCGGACCGCGTCGTCACAGCCCTTACAGATCACCAGCCGCCCCTCCTTCAGCAGGCGGGCGGTCAGCCGGATGCCGGACAGCACCTGATTGTCCGCTCTCCGCACCCGCCAGCCCCGGCGGCGCAGTTCCGTCAGAAAGCTGGCCGCCGAGGGGTCGGCCACCACCGCCCGGATGGGCCGCCCGCCGGCCAACCGCTCCAGGGCGTCGGCGTACTCCCCGTCGGTCTTCTGCGCCCGGGCCGCCCGCCCGTCGTAGTAGTACTCCTTCACCCGGTACCACACGTTCCCCCGCCGCCCCCAAAGGCCCATGGACGTGGGGTTCAGCGTCCCGTAGTCGCAGGAGATGTACCACTCTGCGATCTCTTCCTCCGGCGGACGCTCCTGCACAAAGCTTTCATCGAAGAAGTCGTATACCCGCCCCTCGGCGGCCACCCACTCCCCCAGTACATACCGCCGGTAAAAGGCCCCCTGGAACATGGCCTCGTACCGCCGCCGCACCTCCGGGGACAGCCCCGGGTTATCCTCCATGGTAAAGTGCAGCCGGAGAAGGCCCTTCTCCTCCGCCCTCTCCACCCACTCCCGGTAGAACCAGTGGGCGGGGGACTCCGGGTTGCAGGAGAACCAGATCCGGCTGCCCGTCACCGAGCACCGGGCGCAGGTCTGCTCTACAAAGGAGCGGGGCATCAGCGCCGTCTCGTCCAGCAGCGCCCCCGCCAGAGTGATCCCCTGGATCAGGGCCGCCGACCGCTCGTCCAGCCCGCCGAACAGATAGAAGGTGTTCCTCCTTCTGCCCTGAGACACTACAAGGCAGTTCCGGCTCACCTTCTCCTCCGCCCGGAACCCCAGCCCCCGCAGCAGGGGCAGCACCTCCGCCACCAGATTCCGCCGCACCGACTGGATGGTCTTGCCGCACAGGGCAAAATTTTTCTCCTTAAAGCCGCTCATTGCCCAGCAAAAGAAGGACAGCCCGGTGCACAGGGTCTTTCCGCTGCGTACCGCCCCCTCGCACAGGATGGCCTGATACCCCCTGTCCGGGCTGCCGGGCCGCCACCAGGTCAGCACCCGCCGCTGTTTGGCCGAAAATCTCATTTGTCCCCGCCGCCGTCCAGATCCTCATAGAAGGCCTCCAGCCTTCCGCCCTCCCGCTCCTGCTCCAGCAGCTTGTAAAGGGTCTCCAGCGCCCGCATCCGGTCGGTGAATTTCAGCTCCACCGTGCCGCTGCTCACCCGCTTCAGCTCGGTCAGCGCCGCCAGATCCAGCCGCCCGATGGCCCCCATCTGCTCCTCGGGCAGAAAGGCCAGCTTCACCGCATCGTTCACCCGCGCCCCGGCCAGGCTCCACATCCGCCGCAGCAGTTCCTCCCGGGTGGGCGTCTCATTTGTCCCGCTCACGCCATCCCTCCTCATACCCTCCCGCTGCCGGGGCAAAATGTTGTACGTTTCAGTTCACCCCCGGCAATTTTTCTGTCCGCTCTTTTTTGCGCCCGCGGCGGCAAAAAATACCGCCCGCCCCTCCTGCATAGAAGGGCGGACGGCCTGTCATCCTGAATATATCCGATCTGATCCCGCCTCCGGGCGTATCTTTACAGGAGGGACCTCTATGAAACGCCTTTGCGTCCTGCTGCTTGCCGCAGCTCTGCTCGCCCCCGCCGTCCACGCCGCCCCCGCCCCCTTCTCCGGCCAGTTGTCCGCCGACGCCGCCCTGCTCATGGAGCGGGACACCGGCATCGTCCTCTATGAAAAAAACGCCCACGCCCAGCACGAGCCCGCCAGCGTCACCAAGGTCATGACCCTGCTGCTGCTGTTCGAGGCCCTGGACGCCGGCCTGATCGGCCGGGATGAGACGGTCACCGTCTCCGCCAACGCCGCGGGCATGGGCGGCTCTCAGGTCTATCTGAAGGAGGGGGAGCAGTTCTCCGTGTGGGAGCTGCTGAAGTGTGTCACTGTGGTCTCCGCCAACGACGCCGCCGTGGCCCTGGCTGAGCATCTGGCGGGCAGCGAGGAGGCCTTCGTCGCCCGCATGAACCAGCGTGCGGCCCAGCTGGGCATGGCCGACACCCACTTTCTCAACTGCACCGGCCTGCCCGCCGCCGGACACCTGACCTCCGCCTACGACATCGCCCTCATGTCCCGCCAGCTGATCTTGGACCACCCCGCCGTCCGGGAGTTCACCACCATTTGGATGGACTCCTTCCGGGACGGCACCTTTGGCCTGACCAACACCAACCGGCTGGTGCGCTTTTACAACGGAGCCACTGGGCTGAAAACGGGCTCTACCTCCTCCGCCGGCTGCTGCATCTCCGCCACGGCGGAACGGGACGGCATGGAGCTCATCGCCGTCATCCTGAAGGCCCCCACCTCGCCCCAGCGGTTCGAGGATGCCAAGGCCCTGTTGGACTACGGCTTTGCCAGCTGCGCCCTGGCCGCCGTCTATCCGGACGCCCCCCTGTCCCCGATCCCCGTGGTCCTGGGGGAGAGCGCCCAGGTCCAGCCCGTGCTGCAGCGGGACTGCCGCCTGCTGGTGGCCCGGGGGGAGGAGGGGCAGATCACCACCCGCGTCACCCTGCCCGATGACCTGGAGGCCCCGGTGGAGCAGGACCAGCTGCTGGGGCAGATGGAGGTCTATGTGGGGGACGAGCTGCGGGACACCGTGCCCATCCTGGCCGGGCAGCCCGTGGCCCGGCTGACCACCGGCGGGATCTTCTCCCGGCTGCTGCGGCAGCTGCTCATGGCGGAATGAGCCTGCCCCCCTTTTGTTCATTTGGGCGGATATTTTCCGCCCGTACATCATAATTCCCGTTTCTTTCTCTCTCGCCCACCTCTTGACTGTGCAGCGAAAATCTTGTATACTTTATCTAAGAAAAGCCGGCTGTTTTTTCTATCGTTTTGTGCTTTTCATCTAATTTTCGTCTCTTGTACCGGAGCGAGGTGAACCATTTGAACAAAATTTCCGAATTTCTCTCCCCCCAGGACCTGTATCTGGAGCTGGAGGCCTTTACCGATGGCCGCTCCACCGGGGCCTGGCGGTGCATGGGGGCCCACCCGGCCCGGGACGAGCGCGGGACCGAGGGCTGGGTCTTCCGCACCTGGGCGCCCAACGCCCCCGCCGTGTCCGTCATAGGCGACTTCAACGGCTGGAACGCCGCCGCCCACCCCATGGAGCGGCTGGAGGGCGGCATCTGGCAGACCTTCATCCCCGGCCTGCACCAGTATGACCGCTACCAGTTCGCCGTCCACGACGGCTCCGGCGGCTATGTAGGCAAGGCCGACCCCTATGCCTTCCACGCCGACACCCGGCCGGAGTTCTCCTCCAAGCTGTATTCCTCCCGCTATGTGTGGGGGGACGGGGCCTGGCTGAAGCAGCGGAGGAAATACAGCCCCTACGACAGTCCCCTGAACATCTACGAGTGCCACCTGGGCTCCTGGCGCAGAACGGGGGAGGGGCAGTTCCTCAGCTACGACGCCATGGGCGACTGGCTGGTGCCCTACGTCAAGAAAATGGGCTTTACCCATGTAGAGCTGCTCCCCGTAATGGAGCACCCCCTGGACGCCTCCTGGGGCTATCAGGTGACGGGCTACTTCGCCGCCACCAGCCGCTTCGGCGCCCCGGACGACCTGCGCCGGCTCATCGACCGCCTGCATCAGGCGGGGGTCGGTGTCATTCTGGACTGGGTGCCCGCCCACTTCCCCCGGGACGCCTTCGGCCTGTTCCGCTTCGACGGCACCCCTACTTATGAGTACGCCGACCCCCGGAAGGGGGAGCACCCCGACTGGGGCACCAACGTCTTCGACTTTGGCCGGAACGAGGTGCGCTCCTTCCTGCTGTCCAGCGCCCTGTTCTGGCTGGAGCAGTTCCACGCCGACGGCCTGCGGGTGGACGCCGTGTCCTCCATGCTCTATCTGGACTACGGCCGACAGCCCGGCCAGTGGCTTCCCAACGTCAACGGCGGCCGGGAGAATCTGGAGGCCGTGCAGTTCCTGCGGGACCTCAACGCCGCCGCCCGGGGAGCCTTTCCCGATGCGCTGATGATCGCCGAGGAGTCCACCGCCTGGCCCGGGGTCACCGCCCCGGAGGGTGAGGGCGGCCTGGGCTTCTCCTTCAAGTGGAACATGGGCTGGATGAACGACCTGTGCCACTACATGAAGCTGGACCCCTACTTCCGCCAGTTCAACCATAAGGACCTCACCTTCTCCCTGATGTACGCCTTTGCCGAGCACTACATCCTCCCCCTGTCCCACGACGAGGTGGTGCACATGAAGGGCTCCATCTTCGGCAAGATGCCCGGGGATGACCCCATGAAGTTCGCCGGCGTCCGGGCCTTTTACACCTATATGCTCACCCACCCCGGCAAAAAGCTCATCTTCATGGGGGCGGAGCTGGGCCAGTGGAACGAGTGGCACTATGAGTACTCCCTGGACTGGCACCTGCTGGAAAACCGGCCCAACCGGGCCCTTCAGCACTTCTTCCAGTCGGCCAACGCCCTGTATCTGGAACAGCCCGCCCTCTGGCAGCGGGACGGCGGCTGGGACGGGTTCACCTGGCTGTCCGTAGACGACAACACCGCCGACACCGTGGCCTTTCTGCGCACGGATGGGCGGGGCCGCTCCCTGGCGGTGGTGTGCAACTTCTCCCCCGTCCACCGAAAGGGCTACCGCCTGGGCGTCCCCTTCCGTGGCAGATGGGAGCCCCTGCTGAACACCGATGACGACGCCTTCGGCGGCTCCGGCCTGGGGGACCGGCAGCCCCTGGGCACAGAGGACATCCCCTGCCACGGCCAGCAGCAGTCCCTGACCATCGACCTGCCCCCCATGGCGGCCATGGTGTGGCGCTGCGTGCGCCGCTATCCCCCGCGGAAAAAGAAGTCCGACCTCGCCGCGCAGTGCGGCTCCATCTCTTGATCTGGGGTGAACTGACATGAAAAAAGAAGTCGTGGCCATGCTTCTGGCCGGCGGACAGGGCAGCCGCCTCTACGCCCTCACCAGCCATATGGCAAAGCCCGCCGTCCCCTTCGGCGGCAAATACCGCATCATCGATTTCCCCCTGTCCAACTGCGTCAACTCCGGCATCGACACCGTGGGCGTGCTCACCCAGTACCGGCCCCTGGAGCTGAACAGCTACATCGGCAACGGCCAGCCCTGGGATCTGGACCGCTCCGACGGCGGCGTGCATATCCTGCCCCCCTATATGGTAGAGGGCGACCGGGGCACCTGGTACAAGGGCACCGCCAACGCCATCTACCAGAATATGGACTTCATCGAGCAGTACGACCCCGACTATGTGGTGGTGCTGTCCGGCGACCATATCTATAAGATGGACTACTCCCAGATGGTGGACCTCCACAAGCGCACCGGCGCCGCCTGCACCATCTCCGTGCTTCAGGTCACTCTGGAGGAGGCCAGGCGCTTCGGCATCATGAACGTGGACGAGAACGACCGCATCTACCAGTTCGAGGAAAAGCCCCCCCAGCCCAAGAGCACCCTGGCCTCCATGGGCATCTATGTGTTCACCTGGAGCAAGCTGCGGCAGTACCTGCTGGCGGACGAGGCCGACCCCAGCTCCGCCAACGACTTCGGCAAAAACATCATCCCCGCCATGCTGGCCGCGGGGGAGAAGCTCATGGCCTACCGCTTCCAGGGCTACTGGAAGGACGTGGGCACCATCGACTCCCTGTGGGACGCCAACATGGACCTGCTGGCCCCCCGCAGCTCCATCGACCTGTACGACGCCAGCTGGCCCATTTACGCCCGCACCCCCGTCAAGCCCCCCCACTTCACCGGGCCGGACGCCCATGTGTCCCACTGCCTGCTCACCGGCGGCTGCATGGTGGACGGCAGCGTGGAAAACTCCGTGCTGTTCCACTCCGTCACTGTGGAGCAGGGGGCTCAGGTGGAGTACTCCATCCTCATGCCCGGCGCGGTGGTAAAGGCCGGGGCAAGGGTGTCTTACGCCATCGTGGCCGAGGGCGCTATCATCGGGGAAAACGCCCGGGTGGGCGCCCCGCCCGACGGCAGCGACGGCTGGGGCGTGGCCGTGGTAGCCGGCGGCGTCCGGGTGGGCGCCGGGGCCAGCGTGCCCCCCAGCGCCATGCTCCGGGAAGATGTGAAAGGAGGTGAGCGGGTGTGAACGACCTGCACGGCATTCTGTTTGCCTATCGCTCCAACGCCGGCCTTGGCGAGCTGACCCGCCCCCGCAACACCTGCTCCCTGCCCTTCGGCGGCCGCTACCGCCTGATCGACTTCATGCTGTCCAACTACGTCAACGCCGGCATCACCGACGTGGGCGTCATCGTACATGAGAGCTATCAGTCCCTGTTAGACCATCTGGGCTCCGGCAAGGACTGGGATCTCAGCCGCAAGCACGGCGGCCTGCGCATCCTGCCCCCCTTCGGCTATGCCGGCCGCGGCCCCGGCCGGGAGTACGAGGGGAATATGGACGCCCTGAGCGGCGTGCGGGACTATCTGAAGACCATCCGGCAGAATTACGTCATCCTCTCCTGGGGGGACACCGTTCTGAACTTCTCCGTGGCCGATATGCTCCGCCAGCACATCCAGTCCGGCGCGGACATCACCCTGCTGTGCGCGCCCGCCCTTCCGGGCGCCCCCCACCAGTCGGACTACGTCTCTCTGGACCAGGACGGCCGCATCCACGATCTGTCCATCCACCTGCCCGGCAGCAGCACTCTGGAGTCGCTGGAGACCTATATCCTCTCCAAGGACCTGCTTATGGAGCTGGTGGACTACTGCGCCTCCCACAATGTGGCCAGCATGTCCCGGGGCGTGCTCCAGCCCCGGCTGAAGTCCCTGGTCATGCTGCCCTATATCCACAGGGGCTATGTGGGCCTGTTCCAGTCGGTAACGGACTATTTCCGCTGCTCCATGGCCCTGCTGGAGCCCTCTGTCCGTGACGATCTGTTCAGCCCCGCCCGCCCCATCCGCACCAGAGACCAGTCCAACCCCTCCACCTACTACGGGCCGGAGGCCCGCTCCCTCCGCTCTCTGGTGGCCGACGGCTGCTTTATCGAGGGCACGGTGGAAAACTCCGTCCTCTCCCGGGGCGTGGTGGTAGAGGAGGGGGCCACAGTTGCCGACTGCGTGCTCATGCAGGGCACCGTGGTCAAGGCGGGCGCCCGCCTGTCCTGCGTCATCGCGGACAAGGACGTAGTGATCAACCCCGGCCGGGTCCTCATGGGGCATCAGAACTACCCTCTGGCCATCGCCAAGGGCTCCATCGTATGAGCACAAAACAGCCCCGCGCAAAAGCGCGGGGCTGTATCCAAAAAGGAGGCTTCTCCATGAAAATTCTCTTTGCCGCGTCCGAGGCGGCCCCCTTCATCAAGACCGGCGGTCTGGCGGACGTGGCCGGTTCTCTGCCCCAGGCGCTGGCCGCCGCGGGGCACGATGTCACCGTCGTCCTGCCCCTGTATCAGGGCATCGGCCCGGACTGGCGGCGGCAGATGACCTTCCTCAAGTGGTTCAACGTCACTCTGGCCTGGCGGCAGGCTTACTGCGGCGTGTTCCGGCTGGAACGGGACGGCGTCACCTTCTGGTTCGTGGACAACGAGTACTACTTCAAGCGGGAGCAGCTCTACGGCCACTTTGACGACTGCGAGCGCTTCGCCTTCTTCTCCCGGGCGGTGCTGGCCCTGTGCGGCCAGCTGGACTTCGCCCCGGACATCATCCACTGCAACGACTGGCAGACCGCCCTGATCCCCGTCTACCTGCTGGAGGAGAAATACCGCACCCCCCAGCTGGCGGGCACAAAAAGCGTCTTTACCATCCACAACATCGAATATCAGGGCCGCTACGGCCCCCAGGTGCTGGAGGACGTCATCGGTCTGAGCCGGGACTACTTCAACGAGGGGATGCTGGCCTATTATGACGACGTGAACCTGATGAAAGGGGCCATCATGGCCGCCGACTTCGTCACCACCGTCTCCCCCACCTACGCTCAGGAGCTGAAAATGCCCTTCTATGCCCACGGGCTGGACGGGGTCATCCGCCAACAGGAGTTCAAGCTGCGGGGGGTGCTCAACGGCATCGACACCAAGCTCTACGACCCGGCCCGCGACCCCGCCCTGGCCGCCAACTTCTCCCCCCGGGCCCTGGTGAAGGGGAAGGCCGCCTGCAAGGCCGCCCTCCAGCGGGCCGTCGGCCTGCGGGAGGAGCCGGACGTCCCCATCGTGGCCTGCGTCTCCCGCCTGGTGGGGCACAAGGGCTTCGGCATGGTCACCGACGTGCTGGGCCAGATCATGGACCTGAACGTGCAGATGGTGGTGCTGGGCACCGGGGACTGGCGCTTTGAAGAGGCCTTCCGTCAGGCCCAGAGCCAGTACCCCGGCCGTTTCTCCGCCCAGATCACCTACTCCGCCCCCCTGTCCACCATGATCTACGCCGGGGCAGACATCTTCCTCATGCCCTCGGTGTCCGAGCCCTGCGGCCTGTCCCAGATGATCGCCATGCGCTACGGCACCGTCCCCCTGGTGCGGGAGACTGGCGGGCTGAAGGACACCGTCACTCCCTATAACCAGTTCACCGGCGAGGGGCGGGGCTTCACCTTCGCCAATATCGACCCCGGGGATATGCTGTGGGTGCTGCGCCAGGCGGCTGAGCTGTATCACAGTAAGAAGGTCTGGCGGGGCCTGCAACGGGCGGGCATGACCGCCGACTTTTCCTGGTCCGCCTCTGCCGGACAGTATCTGGAGATCTATCGGGGCCTGCTGTGAGCCTGAACACAAAAACAGAGCCTGGACCTTTTGGTCCAGGCTCTGTTTTGATATTTACCGTGAGAAGATCTCCTTCGTCACATCCAGGAAGCGCAGCACATCCTCCCGGCTGTGATAGTGCATGGGAGAGACCCGCAGTATGTCGCCGCAGCCGTAGCTCTGCAGCAGGGTGCCGCAGTAGATGCTGTCCTGCTTCCGCACAGACAGCACCACCCCCCGGCGCAGGTAGTCCTGATACAGCTCCCCCGTATCCCGGTCCGCGCCGGAGATGCAGACGATCCAGTCCTTGCTGCCCAGCTCCTCCTGGTCGAACCAGATCCGCACCCCGGGGATATGCCACAGGCCAGGCACCCGCTCCGTCCCCTCCAGCATCAGCCAGTGCAGGGCGCGCTCCCGCTCCTCGGCATACTCCTGTCCCGCCCGGACCAGGGCCCGCCGGTCCCCCGTGCCGCCGGTCAGGCGCCCCAGCTGCTGGAAGTAGTCCGCTACGGGCTTCATCAGCGCAAAGGATACCGGGTCCACACTGCCCAGGCTCCAGGTGGAGCCGCTCTGCCCCACCAGACACTCCCGTCCGGCCAGATCCAGCCGGTCGGACACCCAGGCCAGCCCGCTGCCCCGGGCGCTGAACACCTTATAGGGGGCCACTACCACGGCGTCCGCCGGCACGTCCCGCAGCCCTACCGGCCCGTGGGGCAGCCGCTGCACCCCGTCCAGCAGGATATACAGCCCAGGATGCCGCGTCCGGGCGGCCCGTACGATCTCCCCATAGGGCAGCTGCGCCCCTGTGGTGTTGGAGGTACAGGTCATCATCAGCACCGCCGTGTCATCCTTCACCGCGGCCAGCACCTGCTCCGCCGTCACACTGTGGATGGTCCGGTCCGCCGGGACGACCGTCACCCCCATGCTGTATTTCTCCGCTGCCCGCCGGGCGCCGTCCACGGCGGCGGGGTGGTCCAGCTCGGTGGTCACGATGGTCTTTCCCCGCCCGCAGCGGGCGGCCGCGTCCGCCAGGGAAAACAGCAGGCGGGAGGCGGACAGATCCTGAACGATCTCTCCCCCCTCTGGTGCGTCCAGCAGCAGACGCAGAGCCCGTTTGCCCTCCTCCATGGCGTCCAGCAGGCGCCGGGCCGGCTCCCCCGCTCCGCCGGAGGGGTAGTCGGGCAGGGCCGTCAGCTCCCGCTGCAGCTCCATCACGGCCTTCAACCGCATCGCGCCCGCCGCGTTGTTGAAGAACAGCCGCCCATCCTCCAGCCCCGCAAAGCTGGAGCGGATCGTCCTGAGCAGCGTGGTGGGGATCTCATACATAGTCTCCATACGAAGTTCCTTTCAAACGTGCCGGCCCGGCAGTTCGGGACGGCCGGCGGGGGATGTGCCGGCTGTCCGTCCCGAATACCGGGCCGGCTTTGTGAGAGGGGATCGGACTGTTTAGAGGCTCCCCTTGGGGAGCAGCAGCAACGTTACGCTGCGGCGGCCGCCTTGGCCTTCTTGGTCTGGATCAGCATCAGCACAGCGGCGATGCCCACACCGATGGCGGTTCGGATAGGCTCCACCGTAGCCACCTCGGCGTCAATGCACGCCCAGAACAGGAAGAACGTGCTGATCAGGCAGCCCACACGCACCAGAACAGAGGTCCGGGCGCAGTGGAGATAGCCCTCGATCATGGCCACGAACATATACACCGCGGCCAGGCCTACGATAAACACGGTGATCCGCTGGAACCAGGTGCCGGAGATCAGGGGGCTGAACAGGAAGAACATGGGCACGAAGTAGAAGGAGGAACCCATCTTCAGGCTCTGGAAGCCGGTCTTCATGGGATCGGCACCGGCAATACCAGCGGCCACAAAGGCAGTGATGCAGACGGGGGGCGTCAGGCCGGCCACCTGAGAGAACCAGAAGATCAGCAGGTGGGCCTCCATCAGCTCGATGCCGAAGTTCACCAGAGCGGGGGCGCACAGGGTCGCCAGAATGATGTAGCAGGTGGCGGAGGGCAAACCGCAGCCGATGATGTAGGACATGAGCAGCAGGATCAGGATCAGCACCATCAGATGGCCGCCGGACAGGAACATGATGATGGAGGTGCTCTTGATCATAAAGCCGGTCTTGTTCAGCACGGCCACGATGATAGAGGCGCAGGCCACCACGGGCAGGATCGACACCATGGAGACAGAGGTGGCCTCCAGCGCCAGCATAAAGCGCTTGAAGTCCAAACGGGTCTCTTTCCGCAGCATGGTGACCACCACGATCAGGATGGTGCAGATGGCGCCGCTGAGGAAGGCGGTAAAGCCCGCGTACAGCATGTACACCAGCACCAGGATGGGGATGATCAGGGGCAGGGCCGTCATAAAAGACTTGCCCTTAGGCGGCAGCTGTTCGGCGGGCAGGCCCTTCATGCCCAGCTTTTTGGCCATGCAGTCCACAAAGAACCACACGGTGAAATAGAACATGAACGCCGGCAGGAAGGAGTCCTTCACCACGTTGAAATAGGTGGTGCCGATGTTGTCCGCGATCAGGAAGGCCACCGTGCCCATGACAGGGGGCGTGATCTGCCCGCCGGAGGAAGCCACGGCCTCTACGGCGCCGGCCACCTCGGCCCTGAAGCCGGTCTTTTTCATCATGGGGATGGTAAGGGTGCCGGTGGTGACCACATTGGCCACGGAGCTGCCTGACACCATAGCCATGGCGCCGCTGGACAGCACGGACACCTTGGCGGGACCGCCGGCGGACTTGCCGGCGATCGCCAGGGCCAGATCCATAAACAGCTTGTCCGCGCCCGTGGCCGACAGGAAGGCGCCAAAGGCCACAAAGGCAAACAGCTGGGCCGAGCACAGGGAGGTGAGGGAACCGAACAGGCCCTCGGTGGTGCAGTAGGTGGTCTCGATAAACTTACTGAAGGACAGGCCCTTATGCATGAGCATGGCGGGCATATAGGGGCCGAAGAAGCCATAGGCAATGATGACACCGGCGATGACGCAGATGGCGCCGCCCACGGTGCGGCGTGCCGCCTCCAGCACCATCAGCAGCAGGGCGGTGCCCACGATCTTGTCCATCAGATAGACCTTGCTGACATAGGGGATGCGGTGGATGAACCGTTCATTGCTGTACAGCGTCCACACCAGGCACACCACACACAGGACGACCAGCACGATGTCGATCAGGTCGGGCTTGTCCATGTGGGAGTGCTTGGAGCCGGGGATCCACAGAAAGGCCAGGGCCAACAGGGTACACATGACGATGCCGATCTGGATCATGGGCAGGAACACGCCGTTAAAGGCGGTATAGAATACAAGGATGGTCAGGCCCGCTCCCAGAACAAAGGCGAATTTCCGCCAGAAACCGGTCAGTGTCCGCTTTCTGTTTTCCTTTTCGATGGCCTCTTCCGCGACCTCCTTATTGTCCTTTTTGGGGAAGAGCTTATGAAGGATGTCCATTTATGCCTCCTTAACACGCTGGTATATGGCAGTGAGCGAAAGGCAGCGCCTTCCGCTCACCGCGCTTGGCTCAGTCAAAACTTACTTGATCAGGCCGGCCTCCTGATAGTACCGCAGAGCGCCGGGATGCAGATCGACCACAGTGTTCTGGACCATATCTTCCACCGCGAAATCCTTATAAGAAGCCTGAACGGTCTCCAGATAGGGCTTCTCCTCGCAGCAGACCTTGGCCAGGATGTAAGCCAGAGAATCGGGCACGTCCTTGCGGACCACCAGGATGGACTTGATGCGCACGGTGTTCACGTCAGCATCGTTGCCGGCATAGGTGCCTCCGGGAATGGCGATCGCGCCCCAGCCGTACTTCTCCTGCAGAGAGGCGATGATCTCGTCCTCGACGCCCAGGATCTTAGAGTCACGCTTGCTCAGCAGCTCCTTCAGGGAGGCATCGGAGGTGGACTTGTTCACGACCAGCAGGTCGAAGTGGCGGTCGCCGTAAGCGTCATACAGGGCGGAACCATCAGCCACATACACCTCGCCGGAGTCCTGCAGGTCGGAGATGCCGCTCAGGCCGTACTCCTGCAGGATCATCTCGCCCACGATGGAGGAGGCAGCGGAGGCCACCATAGCGCCCACCTTGGTCTTATAACCGGCCTCGATCAGCTCGCCCAGCGTGTTGTAGGGGCAGGAGGCGTCCACGATAAAGTACATGGCGGTGCTCTCCAGAGAAGCGATGGCACGCAGGTCATCAGAGGCCTCCTCATAGGGCTCCTCGCCAGCCAGCAGCTTGTTCAGGAACAGGCTCTGGGTCAGGCCGATCTGTGCATCCCCCGCGACCATAACAGCGGGGTTGGCCACGGCGCCGCCGGTGGTGGCAGTGATGGGGAAGCCTTCAAAATAGGGGTTGGCCTTGTCGGCGATGGCCGCGGAGATCATGGCCCAGCCACCGTTGGAGGGACCGCCGACGAACTCGACCGCGTCGATCTTGGCGGGATCCTCCAGGGTGGGCATAGCCTCCTCGGTCTGAGAGGTGCTGGCGCCGGAGGAGGAAGCGCCTCCGGACTGGGTCGGCTCGTCCTTCTTGCCGCAGCCGGCAAACAGGGTCAGCATCATCGCAAGGGCCAGGGTCGCAGAGATCAGCTTTTTCATGGTTCTTTCTCCTTTCATATCTCTTCCACTCTTAGAGTAGTTTAGAGCAATTCTTCCGGGATGTCCAGCGCCTTCTCCTGGGCCATCTCCACCAGCTTGGCGGCGATGTTGTCGTCCACGGTCACGCCGCTCACCGCCCGCTGGGCGGCCCGGCGGGCCTCGAACTGGCCGGGATAGGTGACGGACTGGAATCCGGGCGCCGGGGGGATCGCATTGACCTTTTCCAGGAACTCTCTGGTACGGCGGTCATAGTCGGCCTTGTCGCACAGCACGCTCAGCTTCACGCCGGTCATGAACCAGTTGAACTCCACGGGGTCGCCCAGCAGGCCGTAGCACAGCAGCTCGTTGATCATGCCCATGCCGGTGCCCTTGGCCCCGGCGGAGGGCAGCATCACGCCGCCGTCAAAGTAGGCCGCGGGGTCGGTGGAGGGGTTGCCGTTCTTGTCCAGGATCTGCCCCTCGGGCAGCTGCACGCCCTTGCGCAGGGCCAGCCGCAGCTTGCCGCCGGCAGAGGAGGCGGTGGCAAAATCGGCAGACAGGGCCACGCCGTCCATGCCGGGCATGGCCATGGCCGTGGGGTTGGTGCTCAGAACGCCCTTGCGCCCGCCGAAGGGGGCCACCGAGGGGTGCTCCTTGTGGCCGCCGCCGCCGTAGACGCAGCCAAAGCAGCCATGGGCAGCCATGGCCTCGGAGTAAGCGCCGATGCGCCCGGTGTGGCCCACGCCCTTGATCCCGGCCACTGCCATGGGCTGGGTCTCCAGGGTCTCGATCAGCTTCTCCGTGGCCCGCTTCAGGGCCACGATGCCAAAGCCCCGGTTCCCGTCCACCAGGAAGGCACCGGGGGCCTTCTCGGTGACCACGGGCTGGGCGGTGCCGTCCAGCTTGCCGTCCACCATGAACTTGGCGTACTCGAACAGGCGCATGGCCCCGTGGGCCTCGATGCCCTTCAGGTCGTTGTCCACCAGGTGGTCGGTGATGATCACGGCGTTCTCCTGAGAGGCGCCGTATGCTTTCAGAAACTCCACGCCAAAGGCGTGCAGCTTTTTCGCGTCGATCGTTTTCATTCCCGCGCCGCCTCGCTTACTTGCGCACAACGGCCTTGCGCCCGCCGATCACGCCCAGCTCTTCCAGGCTGGCCTGGCGCTCCACGGCCTCGGCCAGCTTGATCTCGATGTCGGCGATGTCCTCAGCCTGATAGACGATCTCCTCGGCCCGGTCAGCGGGGATGACCACGATGCCGTCATCATCGCCCACCACGATGTCGCCGGGGACAACGCGGCAGCCGTCGATGTCGATGGGCACGTTCACCGCGGCCAGCTGCAGCTCCTCGGCATAGGGCTTGGTGCCGCTGCCCTTGCAGTAGACGGGCATCTTGTGGCTGGCGATCTCCTCTTTATCCCGCAGGCAGCCGTCCACCACCACGCCGGCGGCTCCGGCCAGTTCGGCCACGCGGCACACGTTGCCGCCGGTCAGCCAGCACTGGGTGCCCTTGGCGTCGATGAAGATGACCTGGCCGTCGGTGGCCATGCGGGCAAAAGCGAACTGTCCGCCCACAAAGTCGGTCTTCTGGCCGGGCTGCTTCTCAATATACTGAACGGTCAGCGCCGGACCCACCATGTTGGGGGTGGGCTTGCCCTGCAGGCAGTAGATCCCCTTTGTATAGCCGGAGATGCCCAGGCGGCGCATAGAGTCGGTCAGGTCCCCGGTGGGGATCGTCTTCAACCGTTCGATAATTTCTTTCTGCTGCATATTTTTACACTCCTTCATCCATATCCCGGTGTGTATTTTGTTCCTGTGCTTCCTCGGCTGACGTCATGCTTCAGATTAGCTTGGTCAAATTCTACCGTTTTTCTCCATAAAAATCCAATACCTGTTGTCGATCATTCCCATAGGGTTTTCTTTATAATTTTCTCGTGCCCCATTGACATTTTCTTTGCATTGAAATATCATTATTTTGTTCCTGCATTCTTCTCCCCGCAGACAGATCGCGGGGCCCGTGTCTTTCACGGCTCTAAACAGCCCCATTTTGAACGGAGGGAGCTTATGACGCTGCTGCAACTACGATACTTTCAGCTTTTATCCCGCACGCTGCACTACACCCATACGGCGGAGCAGCTCCATATCTCCCAGCCCAGCCTGAGCTACGCCATCAACGAGCTGGAGAAGGAGCTGGGCGTCAAGCTCTTCCAAAAGGAGAAGCAGAAGGTCCGGCTCACCTCTTACGGCCTGCAGTTCCTCCCCTATGTGGACCAGTGCCTCAGCGTACTGCAGGAGGGGCGCGACGCCATCCAGAGCATGGCGGACAATGCCCCCCGGGTGGTGCGCCTGGGCTACCCCCAGAGCGTGTCCCACTCCTTTGTGCCCCGGCTGATCCAGTCTGTCTACCGTCATGATCCCGAGCACCGGATCCTCTTCCAGTTTACCGAGGCTTCTTCCCTGGATGTTTTGGGACAGATCCAAGCCGGGGATCTGGACGCGGGCGTGGTCTTTCATCTGGCGGACTGGGCGGAGAGTGTCCCCATCGGTCACCAGCACTTCTTCCTCGCCGTTCCTGCGGAGCACCCTCTGGCCCAGCGGCAGTCCGTAGACTTTCTGGACTTCGCCCGTGAGCCCCAGGTCATGCTCAAGCAGGGCAACAGTCTGCGTCTCACGCTGGATCACGTCTATGCCAAATTCGGCATGATCCCCAATGTGGTCTTTGAGGTCAAGGAGCTGAACGCCGCCCTGCAGTATGTGGCCCTGGGCTTCGGCCTGTCCGTTATCCCCCCCGTCCCGATAAACAGACCGGACAAGGTCCGGTTGGTGCCCATCGCCCACCCTCAGGAGGATTTCCGCCGCACAGTCTATTTCGCCTATTCCAAGACCAGGCCGCTCTCCCCCCTGGTCCAGGGGATGTGCACCTACATCCGAGAAAACGCCGACCACATCCTGGACGAGGTCCCGGAAGAGCCGGCGTGATCTCAGCTGTTTTGGCGAATTTTTACATTTTTCTATTCATTCTCCTGCATTTTGGTGTCTGGAGCTTCATTTTCGCCGTATGCCGCTCCACCTTTTTCGTTTTATTCATATAATGTATAATTATTCATATTCTTCACCCTGCCGGTCAAGCCCCGCGTCTCCTTCCCGGCAGAAGCTCCCCCTTTTTCCTCCCCAAAAACAGAGGCGATCCCCACACGGGACCGCACAAAAACCGCCCGCACGGAGTTTTCTCCGCGCGGGCGGTCAACTTTTCTCCCTCGTTCAATGGCTTGGCTCGGTCTCACCAGATCAGGCCCCGGACGTGCCCCTTCCCCGGGGGAAGGCCCGCGGCGGCGTCAGTACCGCCGCACCACGGCCACCACCTTGCCGATGATCTCCGCGTGGTCGCCGTCGATGGGCTGATAGGCCGGGTTCTCCGGCAGCAGCAGGGTGTGGCCATCCTTCCGCCACAGGGTCTTCACCGTGGCCTCGTCCTCGAACAGGGCCACCACGATCTCGCCGTTGCGGGCGTCCTGCTGCCGGTGCACCACCACCAGATCGTCGGGCAGGATGCCGGCGTTCAGCATGGACTCCCCCCGGACCCGAAGGGCGAAGTGCTCCCCCTCCACCCCCTGGGTGTCGAAGGTCAGGTAGTCCTCGATGCACTCCTGGGCCAGAATGGGGGACCCGGCGGCCACGTTGCCCACAACGGGCACCCGGTCAGCCCTGGCGTCGATCTCCTCCGCCACCGGCCCTGTAGACACGCCGGGCAACGAGATGGCCCGGGTCTTGCCCTCGGCCTTGACGATCACCCCGGCCTCCTCCAGCCCCTTCATGTGGAAGTGGACGGTGGAGGGGGACTTCAGTCCCACGGCCGCGCCGATCTCCCGCACAGAGGGGGGGTAGCCGTGGTCGCTGGTGAATTGCAGAATGAAGTCGTAGATCTTCTGCTGCTTGGCGGTCAGCTTGGCCATAAGTCAGGCTCCTTTCCCTTGCTCCGGTACTTTCGCCCCCATTTTACCACAGACTCTGCCAAAAGTCAAACGGATGTTCCAAATTTTTACGTTTTCTTTTGCCCTCTCATAAAGAAGTGCCCCCGGCAGAGCCGGGAGCACCCCACTGTTTTCCCTCTTCCGCCCCCGGGGCCGAACGGGCAGAAGCTCAGGCTCACTTCATGCCGATCAGCTCATACTCCCGGGCGCCCAGGCCGATCTTCTCCGCGTGCTCCAGGGTCTCCTTCCAGGCCACGTTGGGGTTGCTGTTCTCCCACACGTTGCCGTGGTCGTGGAAGTGGGGGTCCCGCAGGTGCTCGCCCAGCTGGCTGTTGGCAAAGGGTGTGGCCTGCTCACACAGGTCCACGCAGGCCTGATCCAGGGCCACGGGGTCAAAGGAGGCCAGCATCCCGATGTTGGGCAGGATGGGGGCGTCGTTCTCGCCGTGGCAGTCGCAGTTGGGGGACACGTCGGTGATCAGGCTGATGTGGAAGCAGGGTCGCCCGTGGCACACGGCGGCGGTATACTCCGCCATCTTCCGCCCCAGCAGCTGGGGGGCGTTATAGTTCTGGTTCCTGATGGCGTCGAAGGCGCAGGCGCCGATGCACCGGCCGCAGCCCTTGCACAGGGCGGGGTCGATCCACGCCTTGGTCACCGTCCGGCCCTGCTCGTCCGTCCTGGGCAGGTAGGAGATGGCGTTTGAGCCGCACTCTCTGGCGCACCGCCGGCAGCCCCGGCACTTTTTCTCATTCACCACGGGGTGGCCGCTGTTGTGCTGCTGCATCTTGCCCGCCCGGCTGCCGCAGCCCATGCCGATGTTCTTGATGGCGCCGCCGAAGCCCGCCTGCTCGTGGCCCTTGAAGTGGGTCAGGGAGATAAAGATGTCCGCATCCATCACCGCCCGGCCGATATACGCCTGCTTGCAGTACTCGCCGTTGGGCACAGGCACCAGAATGTCGTCTGTGCCCCGCAGGCCGTCGCCGATGATGATCTGGCAGCCGGTGGTCACCGTGTTGAAGCCGTTGAGATTGGCGCAGTCCATGTGCTCCAGGGCGTTCTTCCGGCTGCCGGGGTACAGGGTGTTGCAGTCGGTCAGGAAGGGCACGCCCCCCTGCTCCTTCACCACGTCGGCCACCGCCTTGGCGTAGTTGGGCCGCAGGAACGCCAGGTTGCCCAGCTCCCCGAAGTGCATCTTGATGGCCACAAACTTGCCGTCCATGTCGATCTGGCCGATGCCCGCCTGTCGGATCAGCTTCTGCAGCTTCGCCGTCAGGCTCACCCCCAGATGGGTGCGGAAATCCGTAAAATATACCTTAGACTTTTCCATGGTAAACACCCCTTCTTTTCGCCCCGTCCCGCCGCGCAGCGCGGAGCAGGGGCGCTCTTTTCGGCCCTGTCGGACCCCTTAATGGGTCTATTTTACTCTAAATACTGCCGCAGTACAACTTATTTTTCTCCCCGTTTATGCATAGCATCGACGTTACTAACAGGTTGCTAACAGACGAGGATATAAAAGAAAAAGAAAAGTCCTGAACCCCTTGGGGCTCAGGACTTTCAGTGGTGGACGCTAACGGACTTGAACCGCTGACCCCCTGCACGTCAAGCAGGTGCTCTAGCCAGCTGAGCTAAGCGTC
>CAKUHX010000007.1 GCA_934659475.1 uncultured Oscillospiraceae bacterium | reverse complement strand
GCAGGAGAAGGAATATGAGGCCAAGGCCGGCGGCGGCGTGGTGTCCGCCACGGTGAACGGCAAGCATGAGCTGAAAAAGCTGACCATCGACCCCGAGGCCGTGGACCCCGAGGACGTGGAGCTGCTGCAGGACATGATCGTGGCCGCTGTGAACGAGGCCATGCGCGCCGCCGACAGCGATGCCGCCGACACCATGTCCAAGCTCACCGGCGGACTGAACCTGCCCTTCTGAGCCGAACAGGTCCCCCCTGCCCCGCCTGAGGCCTCTCTCGGGCGGGGCTTTTTGCGAAAATTCACAAAACCGCTTCCCATTTTCTCCGCCCTGTGGTATAATATGAGGAGCGTTCCCCAAACAAACCCCCGTTCTCTACTCCACTCCTTAGGGAGCGGGAGGCCAACTGAAGGAGGAATCCCGCCTGACTGGCGGTGCGGCAGTGTGGAGACCTGCCGTAAAGCGCCGCGGCCAGCTTCTCCAGCCGCTCCCGCTTCTCCTGCTCCTGCCCGCCGAACAGGTCCAGCTGGGTCCCCGCCTCCTCCGCTGGCAGCAGATACAGGGCAGTCACCGTCAGGGCCCGCACCGGGCTGTCCATGCTCCAGCAGCTCCGGGCCAGCTGCCATGCACTGTCTGCGATCTCCCGGCCCAGGCAGGTGGGCACCGTCAGCCGCTGCTGGCGGCTGATGTCCCGGAATCCGGGGTCCCGGATGGCCAGGGCCACCCCGCCGCACTTCATCCCGTGGTGCCGCAGGCGGGCGGCCACCTGGTCGGCCAGCATGACGATCCCCGCCCGGATCTCCTCCGCCCCCTGCAGATCCCGGGGAAAGGTCAGGCCGTTGCCGATGGACTTGGGGGGCTCCGCCTGTCCCGCCGGGGCCACGGGGGCCCGGTCAAGGCCGCTGGCAAAGTCGTGGAGCTGGGCGCCGTTCTTCCCCAGCAGGGTGAACAGGGCCTGGCGGTCAAAGGCGGCCAGATCCCCGATGGTGCGGATACCGAACTTTTGAAAAGCGGATGCCGCCGCCCGGCCCACATACAGCAGGTCGGTGACCGGCAGGGGCCACACCATGGCCCGGAAGCTCTCCTCCGTGATCACGGTGGTGGCATCCGGCTTTTTATAGTCGCTGCCCAGCTTTGCAAACACCTTGTTGAAAGACACCCCCACGGAGATGGTCAGCCCCAGCTCCCGCCGCACCCGGCTGCGGATCTCATCCGCCAGGGCCTTTGGGTCGCCGCCGAACAAGTGCAGGGTGCCGGTGACGTCCAGCCAGCTCTCGTCGATGCCGAAGGGCTCCACCAGGTCGGTATACTGCTGATACAGCCCGTTCACCCGGCGGGAGTACTCCCGGTACTTCTCGTGGTGGGCGGGCAGCAGCACCAGGTCGGGGCACTTTTTCTTTGCCTGCCACACCGTTTCCGCCGTTTTTACGTCGAAGCGCTTGGCGGGCTCATTTTTCGCCAGAATGATGCCGTGGCGGCTCTTGGGGTCGCCGCACACCGCCACGGGCAGATGCCGCAGCTCCGGGTGGCTCAAAAGCTCCACTGACGCGTAAAAGCTGTTCAGATCGCAGTGAAAGATCACCCGCTCCACAGGCCGCCCCCCTCTCTCCGTTTTCTCTATTGTACCCCATCTCCGCCGCCGTGTCAAACTTATGTTCGATGTATTTTCTTCCTTTTCCCCCTTGACAGCGGCGGATCCTGTGTTATACTGTGCATATACTATATATACAGTATAACGGCCCCGGCGTCCGACCCCGATCAGGCGGGCAGCCGAATTCTGACTGACAGGTGCGCCATATGGATATTATTTTAAGCAACACCAGCGGAAAGCCGATCTACACCCAGATCGCCGACCAGGTGAAGGAGCAGATCATGTCCGGCGCCCTTGCCCCGGGAGAGGCCCTGCCCTCCATGCGGCTGCTGGCCCGGGAGCTGCGCATCTCCGTCATCACCACCAAGCGGGCCTATGAGGATCTGGAGCGGGACGGTTTTCTGGAAAACGTGCCCGGCAAGGGCTGCTTCGTAGCCCCCCAGAACCGGGAGCTGCTGCGGGAGGCCCAGCTGCGCCGGGTGGAGGAGCGTCTGACCCAGGCAGTGGAGGAGGCCCGGAAGGGCGGCCTCTCTCTGGCGGAATTGCAGGAGATGCTAAACATTTTGTATTCAGGTGATGATTTATGACGAATTGTATCGAGATCAAGGGGCTATGTAAGTCCTATGGAGACTTTACTCTGCGGGATGTAGACCTGACCGTCCCTGGCGGCAGCATCATGGGACTGATCGGGGAAAACGGCGCGGGCAAGACCACCACCATCAAATGCCTGCTGGGCATCGCCCGGCCGGACCGGGGCTCCATCACCGTATTGGGCCGGGACATGGCGGCCTGCGGGGCGGAGATCAGGCAGGACATCGGCGTGGTGCTGGACGAGTGCTTCTACCACGACACCCTGCGCCCCCGGGACCTGTCCCCCATTCTTGCCCCCATCTACCGCGGCTGGGACAGAGAGCTGTACCGGGACTGTCTGGCCCGCTACGGTCTGCCGGAAAATAAACTGATCAAAGAGTTCTCACGGGGGATGAAGATGAAGCTGTCTCTGGCCGCCGCTCTGGCCCACCGGCCCCGTCTGCTGGTGCTGGACGAGGCCACCGCCGGCCTGGACCCCGTGGTGCGGGAGGAGATCTTAGAGGAGTTCCTCGCCTTCATCGGAGATGAAGAGCACGCCATCCTCATGTCCAGCCACATCACCGGCGATTTGGAAAAGGCGGCGGACTACATCACTTATCTCCACCGGGGGCAGGTGGCGCTGTGCGGCAGCAAGGACGACATCCGGGACCGCTATGGCCGGGTGGCCTGCACCGCCGCGCAGCTGGAGCAGCTCGGGCCCGGCGACCTGCTGCGGGTGCGGCGGGGCGCCTTCGGCTGCGAGGGGCTGACCGCCAACCGGGCCGAATTTCAGCGGAAATACCCCCAGCTGCTGGCGGAGCCCCTGTCTCTGGAGGACATCATGGTATTTATGGAAAGGGGGGAGGCCCTGTGACCGGTCTGATCCTGAAGGATATTCTTGTCATGCGGAAGGGGCTGAAGACCTATCTGCTTCTTATGCTGTTCTATCTGGTCATGGGGGCGGTCGGCGCCCTGCCCATCACCTTTGCTCTGAGCTTTCTGGAGGTGGTCCTGCTGGTACTGCCCCTGTCCGCCTTTGCCTATGACGAGATGGCCCGGTGGGACAAGTGCGTGCTGGCCCTGCCCCTGTCCCGGCGGACAGTGGTCAAGGCCCGGTACTGCTTCCTCCTGCTGCTGGTACTGGTGTCCGCCGCCCTCAGCGGGCTGCTGTGCGTCTTTTTCGCCCTGTCCGGCCGGGCCGCTCCTCTGGAGGGACTAGCCTCCGCGCTGGCCTGTCTGGGGGCGGGGATGCTGATCCCGGCCATCATGCTGCCCCTGAACTACAAGCTGGGGCGGGAGCGGGCCCAGCCCTTCCTGTATGTGATCGTCATCGGCGGCGCGCTGGTGATCTTTGCCCTGTCCAGGCTGGGGCTGCCCGACTGGCTGGACCTGTCCTTCTTCCGCTCGATGACGGACGCTCAGGCCGCCGCACTGTTCGCTCTGTGCCCTCTGGCCGGACTGGCAGCGCTGCTCGTCTCCTTTCTCATCTCCTGCGGCATCGCAGAGCGAAAGGAATACTGAATCACAGTGGGCCCCCGCCGAAGGCGGGGGCCCACTGTTACGGTTATAAGCTGTAAAGCGTTTACGCTTTTCCCTGTCTGCGCTTCATCAGAAACAGGAAGCCCAGGATCAGGGCCGCGCCCACGGCCAGGCAGAGCACCACGTTCTGCACAAAGCCCGCCAGCAGGAAGCACACAAAGCTCACCGCAGCCACGGTGACAGCATAGGGCAGCTGGGTGGACACATGGATCACATGGACGCACTGGGCGCCGGCAGAGGACATGATGGTGGTGTCGGAGATGGGGGAGCAGTGGTCGCCGCACACGGCGCCGGCCAGACAGGCGGACATACCGATGTACAGCAGGGGGTCCTCCGCCCCGAACATATTGGAGACGATGGGGATCAGGATGCCGAAGGTGCCCCAGCTGGTGCCCGTGGCGAAGGCCAGCAGGCAGGCCACGATGAAGATCACCGCGGGCAGGAAGTTGGCCAGACTCTGGGCAAACTCGCTGCGCATCAGGGCCTCGACATAGGAGGCGGAGCCCAGCAGATCGTTGGAGATGTTCTTCAGGGAGGTGGCCAGAGTCAGAATGGTGATGGCGGGCACCATGGAGATAAAGCCCTGAGGCACGCAGTCCATGGCCTGCTTAAAGGTAAGCAGACGGCGGCAGATCAGATAGGCGATCATAAACACCAGAGCCAGAATGCCGCCCCAGGGCAGACCGATGAAGGCGTCGGTGTTGCCGAAGGCCGCCACGAAATCACCGGCACACTCGGTGCCCCCCCAGGCGTCCACGCCGAAGAAGCCGCCCACATAGATCAGGCCCACCACAGACACCGCCACCAGCACCACGATGGGCAGCACCAGGTCGATCACCCGGCCCTTGGGGTTGGCCGCCAGCTCCTGACCGCTCACCCGCTCGTTGGTGGAGAACAGGTCGCCCTTCTCCTGGGCGTTGCGCTCGTGGACAGCCATGGGGCCGTAGTCGGCGTTCATCACCACCAGACCGATGATGAACACAAAGGTCAGCAGAGAGTAGAAGTTATAGGGGATCGCCTTGATGAACAGACCCAGACCGTCCAGTCCCGTGCCCTCGGTGAACTTGGACACGGCGGCCGCCCAGGAGCTGATGGGTGCGATCATGCAGATGGGGGCGGCGGTGGCGTCGATGAGGTAGGCCAGCTTGGCCCGGGACACCCGGTGTCCGTCGGTGACCGGCAGCATGACGGAGCCCACGGTCAGGCAGTTGAAATAGTCGTCGATGAAGATCAGCACGCCCAGCACAAAGGTGGCCAGCTGGGCGCCCACCCGGGTCCTGATATGGGTCTTGGCCCAGCGGCCGAAGGCGGCGGAGCCCCCCGCCCGGTTCAGCAGGGACACGGCGATGCCCAGGATGACCAGGAACACAAAGATGCCGGCGCTGCCCTCTACGGCGCTGATCAGGCCGGTGGAGACCACGTTGTCGATGGCGGCGGTCACGGAGCCGCCGCAGGCGAACATGCCGCCCACCACGATGCCGATGAACAGGGAGGAAAAGACCTCCTTGGTGATCAGAGCCAGGCCGATGGCCACCACCGGGGGCACCAGGGCCCAGAAGGTGGCATAGGTGTTCTCTACAGTGAAGGGGACAAGGATGGCCATGGCGGCGATGATCACACCGGCGGCAGCCAAAAGAACGGGATCTCTGCGGTCAGTCATGGTTTTTTCTCCTCTCGGTTTTCCCGACCCAGCAGAAACAAAAGGGCCACGGAAAGCGGCATAAACGCACGCCATCCATGGCCTTACTCCCCTGAGCGGGGACTTGAAGCGGACAGCTCTCCACGTTTGACCGTGACAGTCCGCGGGATCTTATCCCGCGGCCCAGGATCAGCCGGGCAGGCACCCGGCCGTCCTTCGGCGGGCTCCCCTCTCCCCCGGGACGGCTGCCTGGCCTGTATCCCGGAGTACGCATGAAGTCCGCGCCTCTATCTCTGCTGATTCAGTTGTTAAGATGTGGTAAAGTCTATCACCCTTACGGCCGCTTGTCAAGGGGCTTTTCCCCCCGATCTGCCTTCAGCCGCCCGTCCCCCGCGTCCATCATGCAGAAGGTATAGGTCCCCGTGGCCACGAGCTGCTCCCGGCTGTCCGTCAGCTCCACCCGCACCACAGACAGGGTGCGGCCGATCTTCACCGCCTCGGCCCGGCACAGGACCCATGGGGCGGTGCCCGGGCGGAGATACTCCATGGTGCTGTTGGTGGTGACGCAGGTGTTGCCGTAGCGGGAGCAGGCGCAGGTGCCCGCCACGGTGTCCGCCAGGGTGACCAGCGCCCCCCCGTGGACCATTCCGTGGGGGTTCAGGCTGTTTTCTGTGACAAAAAGCCGTCCCTCGGCCCTGCCATCCCGGGCCTTCTCCAGAAAAATGCTGTTATAGGCGGAAAACTGGTGGGGTCCGTTCACCATCGCCTTCAGCCGCTCCTCGATCTCGCTGGCATCCATGGGTCTTTCCTCTCTTTCTCTTGCCCCCGCCCCGTTTACCCACATAGAATGGTGGGAAACGCTATTTGGAGGGGATCTTTATGAAATTTGATGCCGTGCCCGCCCCGCAGGCGGATGCCCTTGACAGCGCAGCTTTTCAGCGGGTCTGGGACCGGGTGACTGCCGGACAGGAGCACAGCCCCATCACCCCCGCGCCGGTGCAGCCGCCGCCCCCCGCGCCGACGGCAGGGGATGAGCTGGCCCTCTGGATGGACCGCCTTGCCGGGGCCATCCGGGATGACAGGCTTCTGGCCCGGCGCTGGCCCGGCTGCGCAGCGCAGACTGTCTGCGCCAACGCCGCCCGCCTGCGGGAGCAGCTGCGCCGGCTAGATGCCGCCTTTTTCCTGATGACGGGGCAGCGGCACCGGGCCCGTCCGGCGGAGAGCGCGCTGCCCGCCGCCCCAAGGGATCAGGCCTTGCGCCTGCGCTGGCTGCGGCTGGCGGACTGGCACGAACAGCTCGCCTCCCGCCAGAAGGCCGGACCGGAGGGCGCCCTGTATCAGGAGCTGGCCCGGCAGCTGGCCGCCGCCGGGGATGAGCTGTACCGGCTTTTGCAGCGGCTGTCCCCCGCGTGACAGAAACGGCGTTGTTTTTTGGTCAAAGCCGTGCTAAAATAGACCAATAGGATCGGTGCTCTGCCCGTCCGGCGGCATACCTGCGCATTTTACCACAGATAAGGAGCGATTGCTATGGCAGAAACAGAAAAATTCTCCTTCCCGTCCTGCGACGGAATGCATCAGATCCACGCCCGGCTGTGGCTGCCCCAGCAGCCGCCCCGGGGTGTGGTGCAGATCGTCCACGGCGTGGCGGAGCACATGGGCCGCTATGAGGACACCGCCCGTTATCTGACGGAGCACGGCTTTGCCGTGTGCGGCGAGGACCATCTGGGCCACGGGCTGACCGCCGAAGGCGGGACCTTCGGCTATTTCGGCCCCAAAAACGGCTGGGACACTGTGGTCCAGGACGTGCATCAGCTGCGGCAGCGCATGGGGGAGCGCTTCCCCGGGCTGCCCTACTTCATCCTGGGGCACTCCATGGGCTCCTTTCTCACCCGCACCTATCTGATCCGCTGGCCCGGCACCGTTACCGGCGCCGTCCTGTCGGGCACCGGACAGGAGGCCGGGGCACTGGTGGCCTTCGGGCAGAAGCTGTCCGCCCTGCTGTGCCGGATCAAGGGGCCGGACTACGTCAGCCCCCTGGTCTACCAGCTGTCTCTGGGCAATTATGACCGGGCCTTCCGCCCCAACCGCACCGACTCCGACTGGCTCAGCCGGGATCAGGCGTCGGTGGACGCCTTTCTGGCCGACCCCCTGTGCGGCTTTCAGCCCACTGTGGGCATGTTCCGGGATATGCTGGGGGGCATCCGCTATATCGGCGACCCGGTCAATGCGGTAAGGATGGATCAATACACCCCTGTGCTCTTTCTGTCCGGAGACCGCGACCCGGTGGGCTCCATGGGCCGGGGCGTCAGAAGGGTGGAAAAGCTGTTCCGGGAAGCCGGCTGCCGCGATGTGACCGTCAAGCTCTACCCCGGCGCCCGGCATGAGATCCTGAACGAGACCAACCGGGCGGAGGTGCAGCAGGATCTGCTGGATTGGCTGGAGAAAAAGCTTCCTCAGAAATAGAATATTTTCGTCAGCTTGCCATGGAGCAAAAAACGATCGCGCCCGTCTCTGTTTTTCACCGGTGGATCTTTTGCATATCCTCTTCCCCGCACTTTCATTTTTCCCTTCCGCGGCCCCTGTTTTTTCTCCCGGGGCCGCCATTTTGCTCTTGCGCGATCCCGCAAACAGTGGTCAAATGATCAAAAAATCGAAACCGGTCCCATAGTCCCGCCGGGGAGAACGGTGCGGGACCTTGCCCCGGGAGCCCACCGAAGGAGGTGCCCTTGTGAGACAGAAAAAAATCGCTGTGATCTGTATGGATCTTCTGGCCGCCGAATCCTACGCCGAGGATATTCGCCCCCTGTTCGGCGACGAGGCCCAGGTGGACACTTTCTCCGTGTGGGACGGCACGGCTACGGGGATGCTGCCCCCCTACGACGTCTACGCTGCCACCACCGACGCATACGGCTCCGCCGCAGAGTTCGCCCGCCACGTTCCCCCGGGCAGCCAGACTATGTGGATCGAGGTATCCTTCCGCTGGGACACCCTGGACCGCTTGAAGGAGATCCCCGCGGGCAGCAAGGTGCTGTTCGTCAACATGACCCCCACCATGGCCCGGGAGGCGGTGTCCCAGCTGGAGCAGCTGGGCATCAACCACGTCAAGTGGATCTCCTATTACCCCGGCCTTCAGCTGCCCGACCACGAGGACATCCGCATCGCCGTCACCCCCGACGAGGAGCGCTACGTCCCCGAGTGGATCGACACCACCATCAATCTGGGCCAGCGTTCCTGCACTACCAGCATGGTGGTGGAGCTGGCCCTGCGCTTAGGGCTGGACTACACGCTGGAGACGGAGTCCTTCCAGACCTACTTCCGCTCCATCGCCACCAGCAACTACGGCTTTGACCAGATGTTCGCCCGCTCCATCCGCCTGGAGAGCCAGTTCCACATCCTGATGGAAAACCTGCGGGACGGCGTGATCGCCATCAATGAAAAGGGCGTGGTCTTTGCCTGCAACCAGAACGCCCAGGATATGACCGGCGTGCCCTTCGCCATCAACGACAACAAGCGCTGCACCGAGTTGTTCCCCTATATCCCCTTCGCCGAGTGCCTGCAGAGCACCCAGCCCCTGCCCGTGCGGCTGGTCAAGGTGAACGGGGCCAACCTGAGCGTCGAGGTCGTTCCTGTCATCCGCCGCAGCGAGTGCATCGGTGCCTTCGCCATCCTGCAGCGCTTCAACGAGATGGAGGAGCGCCAGAACGAGCTGCGCAGCCAGCTGTTCAAGAAGGGGCACTACGCCAAATACAGCTTCGACGATGTGATCGGCCAGTCTGACGCCATCCAGCACACCAAGCAGGTGCTGCGGCGGATGGCCCGCAGCGAGAGCCCTGTGCTGCTCATCGGCGAGACGGGCACCGGCAAGGAGTTGTTCGCCCACGGCATCCACCGGGAATCCCGGCGGGCCTCCGGCCCTTTCGTGGCCATCAACGTGGCCGCGTTCCCGGAAAATCTGCTGGAGAGCGAGCTGTTCGGCTATGAGGAGGGCGCCTTTACCGGCGCCCGGAAGGGTGGCAAGCCCGGCCTGTTCGAGTTTGCCCACAAGGGCACCCTGTTTTTGGACGAGGTAGAGGGCATGAGCGCCTCCCTCCAGGTGATGCTGCTGCGCGCCCTGCAGGAGCGCGAGATCATGCGCGTGGGCGGCAAGCACATCATCCATGTGGATGTGCGCATCATCGCGGCCACCAACGAGTCTCTGGAGGAAATGGTGCGGCAGGGCACCTTCCGCCGGGACCTGTACTACCGCCTGTCCACCCTGCCGGTGGTCATCCCGCCCCTGTCCCAGCGGGGAGACGACCTGTTCCTGCTGGCCGATCACTTCCGGCAGGAGCTGGGGGGCAATTTTGTCCTCTCCCCCCAGGTGCACGAGCTGTTCCGCCGCTACTCCTGGCCCGGCAATATCCGGGAGCTGCGCAACGTGGTGGAGTATCTGATCTACACGGACAGCCGGGAGATCACGCTGGCCGACCTGCCCCCTACCCTGCAGCAGACCATGACCGCCCCCGTTCCCGCTGCCGGCCCCCAGCATCCCGCGGCACAGCAGTCCCCCACCCTTCAGCAGGCCCCCGCCTTCCACTTTGTGCTGGAGCAGCTGTACCAGGCCTCCCAAGAGCATCAGGCCATCGGACGGGAAAAGATCCTGGAGGCGGCCAGGGCGGCCTATTTCCCCCTGTCCCAGCAGGAGCTGAGGGCCATGCTGGCCGAAATGGCCCAGCAGGGGCTGGTGCGGGTCAGCCGCGGCCGGGGCGGCAGCCAGCTGACGCCGGAGGGTCGAAAACTGGCGGAAAATGGTTGATGCATATCCATTTTCGACCAATTGCATTTATCTTTGACCAATTATATTTCGCCTGCTTTTCCATTCTTTGTGTGCTGTTCCAAAACGCAGTTTCTGTTTTTGTTGATATATACAGATCTGGCTCCGTATTTTGTGTATCTTTGCCTCGAAATCTATAATTTCAACTTTGGCACGCCGCTTGCTTATTCATAATTTAGACACAGTTCAGGCGCCAGCTTCCCATTCGGGAGCCTTATCCCGGACGTGGACTTTCGGGAAAGGAGGAGACGATATGAAGTTTTGGAAAATGAATGGCGCAGGAAACGACTTTGTGATCCTGAACAATTTAGAGGAGCATCTGCCCCAGGAGTCCTTCTCTTACCTGGCCAAGACCCTGTGTGAGCGGCATCTGTCCGTGGGGGCCGATGGCTTTATGGTAGTGGACAAGCCCACCGAGGGCGGCGACTACAGGATGTTCTTCTACAACGCCGACGGAACTCTGGGCGAGATGTGCGGCAACGGCGCCCGGTGCATCTGCCGCTACGGCTACGAAAACGGCCTGGCCGGCGAGACGCAGATCATCGAGACCACCGCCGGCATCGTGACCGGCCGGCGCATCGACCAGCGCAATTACCGTATCCGCCTGAACGATCCCCTGGACACGGATCTGGACGTGAAGGCCGAGATCGACGGCCGGATCATCCCCTGTGCCTACACAGTGGTGGGCGTGCCCCACGCCGTTGTCCCCTATCAGGGCCTTGCCCAGGCGGACGAGCATGAGCTGCGTGAGCTGGGCCGCAAGCTGCGGTGGTACAAGGGCTTTCCCCGGGGCGCCAACGTAAACTTCTATGAGGTCCTTGGTGAGGATCATCTGCTGGAGCGCAC
Organism: uncultured Oscillospiraceae bacterium; assembly: GCA_934659475.1. Taxonomy (GTDB): domain Bacteria; phylum Bacillota; class Clostridia; order Oscillospirales; family Oscillospiraceae; genus Lawsonibacter. The sequence goes on along the minus strand of CAKUHX010000007.1, from coordinate 13,207 downwards.
CTTCGAGCGCGGCGTGGAGGATTTCACCTACGCCTGCGGAACGGGCACCGGCAGCGTGGTCGCCATTTTGACTCTGCTGGGTCAGGTCAGCGGAAAGAACGTCAAAGTGGATATGACCGGCGGCACCCTGACCATTGACGTGGTCCGGGAAGGCGGTCAGATCCGCGACCTGTTCCTGACTGGACCCACCAACATCGTCTGCAAAGGCGAGATCACAGACGAAAACCTGAAGCTGTAACGATTTGTTTCCTTGTTTCCCACCCCCGCATATTTTATAAGCACACCCCTTCCAAACCGTATTCTTTTTCCGGCTCACGCCGGAGTAGGAATAAACTGTTATTGTAAAGGAGCGCTAATCGTGAACAAGAAATCCGTAGCTAAGAACTACCGCTTCCTGGCCATCCTGCTGTCCTGCATGGTAGCAGGCGCCCTGGTCGGTTGGTTCGCCCCCGACTTCGGTCACAGCATCGCATTCCTGGGCACCGTGTTTATCAACATGATGTTCTGCATCGTGGTCCCCATGGTGTTCGCTTCCATCGCTGGCTCCGTGGCCAACATGGAGAGCAAGGAGCGCGCCGGCAAGATCATGGGCTACACCGTGGGCACCTTCGTGGTCACCGGTGCCATCGCCGCCGTCATCATGTTCGTGCTGATGAAGGTCTTCCCCCCCGTTCTGTCCCCCTGGGCCGATCTGGCCGCTGAGGAGATCGGCGAGCACGCCTCTATGACCGAGCTGATCGTCAACTTCTTCACCTCCAGCGACTTCGTGGGCCTGCTGTCCCGCCGGGCCATGCTGCCCCTGATCGTGTTCTCCATCCTGTTCGGCTTCTCCGTCCAGATGACCGGCGGCAAGAACTCCGTCATCGGCCAGGGGGTGAGCGGCCTGACCGAGGTGATGTTGAAGTTCGTGAACCTCGTCACCTACAACGCCCCCCTCGCCTACTTCGCCATCTTTGCCGACCTGGTCGCCACCTACGGCTCCAGCGTTGCCGAGGGCTATGGCCGCGCCATGATCGTGTACTATCCCCTGTGCTTCATCTACATCTTCACCGCCTTCCCCCTGTTCGCCTGGTTCGGCGGCGGCAAGGGCGCCGTTAAGATGATGTTCAGCCACATCGCCCGTCCCGCTGTTGTCTCTCTGGGCACCTGCTCCTCCGTGGCTACCATCCCCACCAACATCGAGGAAGCTGACGAGACCGGCATCAACAAGGACATCTCCGGCATGGTCCTGCCCCTGGGCGCTACCATGCACATGGACGGCTCCTGCTTCTCCTGCGTGCTGAAGATCGCCTTCGTGCTGGGCGTGTTCGGCGAGCAGCTCAGCTGGTCCCGCCTGCCCTTCATCGTTCTGGTGGCCGTTCTGTCCTCCGTTGGTATGTCTGGCGTGCCCGGCGGCGGCTACATCGGCGAGTACATCATCTGCTCCATCTTCTTCCCCACTCAGATGGAGCTGGCCTTCCCCATCCTGGTGGCCATCGGCAACCTGGTCGATCCTCCCGCAACCATGATCAACTCCGCCGGCGACTACGTTGTGTGCTACATCGTGGAGCGCTTCGTGGAAGGCAAGGATTGGCTGCAGAAGATCATGGCTGGCAAGAACTGATCTCTTCCCTATCCTTAACTGAAAATGGGAGAGCGCCCCTTTCAGGCGCGCTCTCCCCCCTTTTGACCTTTTTTCTCCCCAGCTTTGTCATTTTTGTCTAAAGCAGACCACATTTTTTGTGCAAAACAGAAAAGGAGCGTTTATTATGAGTAAGATCCAGGTCGCTATCGTCGGCTACGGCAACATCGGGTCCTTCTGCGCCCAGGCCGTTCAGGCTTCCCCTGACATGGACTTGGTGGGCATCATCTGCCCCGAGGCCAAGACCCTCTCCCTCACCGGCATCAAGGTCGTGGAGCAGCTGGAAGATCTGGGCAACGCCAAGATCGACGTGGCCATCCTCTGCGTGCCCTCCCGTCTGGTCACCAAGGTGGCCCCCAAGTATCTGGAACTGGGCATCAACACCGTGGACCCCTACGATGTGCACGGCGTGTGGGACACCCTGCAGGAGATGGACGCCCACGCCCGCAAGGGTAATGCCTGCGCCATCATCTCCGCTGGCTGGGATCCGGGCTCCGACAGCATCGTCCGCGGCCTGATGCTGGCCTGCGTGCCCCGCGGCATCACCCACACCAACTTCGGCCCCGGCATGAGCATGGGCCACACCGTGGCTGCCAAGGCCGTTCCCGGCGTTGCCAACGCCCTGAGCATGACCATCCCCCTGGGCGAGGGCATCCACCGCCGCATGGTCTACGTCCAGCTGAAGGAGGGCGCCGACTTCAAGCAGGTCGAGGCCGCCATCAAGGCCGATGCCTACTTTGTCCATGACGAGACCCACGTGTTCCAGGTCGACGATGTGGCTCAGCTGATGGACCGCGGCCACTCCGTCCTGCTCACCCGCAAGGGCGTTTCCGGCACCACCGACAACCAGAACATGTCCTTCTCCATGAACATCAACAACCCCGCTCTGACCTCTCAGATCATGGTCTCCTGCGCCCGCGCCGCAACCAGACAGGGCCCCGGCGCCCGCACCATGCTGGAGATCCCCGTGATGGATATGCTGCCTGGTGAGCGGAAGGATCTGATCCAGTCTCTGGTCTGAGCCGCCATTTCCTCCCGCAAGCGCCCAACGGCGCCCCGGCTTTTGTCGGGGCGCCGCTGTTTTGTCTGTGTTATAGTGTTGTAATCCGCTCCGTCCGGGTGAGCTTCAGTGTCCGCAGGATATTGTCCAGAGTATAGCGGTAGTTCTCCCTGCTGAAGGCTCTGGACTGGAAGTAGTCCATGGCCTGCCGGTTGATGGAGAACACTGCGGAGATCCCCAGTTCTCCCCCGGCGGCCGCCTCCATCTCCGGGTCAATCCCTCCGGCGATCACTACAACGGGCACCTTCTTTACCCTTGCCCGTTCGCTCACGCCGCTGATCACCTTTCCCCGGATGCTCTGGCTGTCAAAGCGCCCCTCGCCGGTGATCACCAGTTCGCAGCTCTCCAGCCGCCGGTCAAAGTCCACCAGATCCAGCACCGCCTGGATCCCCTGGCACAGCCGCCCGTCCAGCAGAGCCAGTATGCCGGCCCCAAAGGCCCCGGCAGCGCCGCTGCCGGGCACATCGGCCACCTGCCTGTCCAGTGCCTTCTGGAAGATGTGGTCCAGTGCCTTCAGCTGCCCGTCCAGAAGCTCCACCATGGCGGGATCCGCCCCCTTCTGGGGGCCGAAGATGTACGCCGCCCCGGTGGGGCCGTGCATGGGGTTGTCGATGTCGCACATGGCCGTCAGCTCCACATTTTTCAAGAGCTCCCGGGCCGCGGAGACATCCACGGTGCGGATGCGGTCCAGCGTGCCCCCCGTGGGCACAAAGGTGCTCCCGCGCTCATCCAGAAAACGCACCCCAAGGGCCGCCGCGCAGCCGCAGCCGCCGTCGTTGGTGGCGCTGCCGCCCAGGCCCAGCAGGATCCGGGTGTTCCCCCGCTCCACGGCGTGGCGAATCTGCTCCCCCACCCCGTAGGTGCCGGCCCCGCAGGGGTCCTTTCGATCCCCCATCAGGGGCAGTCCGGCGCAGGAGGCCATCTCGATGACCGCCTGTCCGCCCGACAGCTGCAAATAGTCCGCCGTCATGGGCTGCCCCAGGGGGCCCCGCACCGGCACTGTGACCAGCTCTCCGCCGCAGACCTCGTGGAAGCAGGCCACCGTACCCTCGCCGCCGTCGGCTACCGGGATACAGTCCACCTGCCACTCCGGCAGAATGTGCGCAAAGCTCTCCCGGGCAAGGTCACAGATCTCGCCGCTGGACAGCGACCCCTTGAAGGAGTCGGAAATCACGATACACTTCTTCATGGTTCACCCGTTGACCACATTTTCCGGCTTTCCGGCCAGGAACGCTTTCACGTTATCCACTGTGCAGTCCATGATGCGCTGGCGGCTGCTCCTGGAGCCCCAGGACATATGGGGGGTGATGATGCAGTTCTTTGCCTTCAGCAGGGGGTTGTCCGCCCGGATGGGCTCGGTGGACACCACGTCCAGTCCGGCAAAGGCCACCTTCCCGCTGTTCAGGGCATCCGCCAGATCCTGCTCCACCACCATCTGGCCGCGGCTGTTGTTGATGATGATGACGCCGTCCTTCATCTTGGCGATGTTCTCCTTGTTGATGATGCCGGTGTTGAACTCCATCAGGGGCATCTGAAGTCCCAGAACGTCAGACCGGGCAAACAGGTCGTCCAGCTCCACAAACTCAACGCCCAGATCCTTCGCAGCCTGAGATGGATATTTGTCGAAGGCGATCACATGCATGCCCAGGGCCTTCGCGGCCTCGGCCGTGTGATAGCCGATCTTGCCGCAGCCCAGCAGGCCGTAAGTCTTTCCGGCCACCTCCATCAGGGGGTAATCCCAGTAGCACCAGTCAATGTTATTGGCCCACTTGCCCTCGTGCACCGTTTGGTCGTGATGGCCGATGTGCAGGCAGGCCTCCAGCATCAGGGCTATGGCAAACTGGCTGACGGAATAGCCGCCGTAGTTGGGGACGTTGCAGACGGGGATGCCCTTCTCCTTCGCGCAGGCGATGTCCACCACGTTATAGCCCGTGGCCAGAACGGCGATCATTTTGACGTTGGGACACTTGTCCATGGTAGCTTTGGAGATGGGCGTCTTGTTGGTCAGGACGATGTCCGCATCGCCGATGCGCTGGGCGATCAGGTCGGACTCCTCATAGGACGTCCGGTCGTATACCTTCAGCTCGCCCAGAGCCTCCAGGCCCTCCCAGCTCAGATCGCCGGGATTCTCCGTATACCCGTCCAGAATCACGATTTTCATGTTGTTTCCTCCAGTCTCTGCTTCTCCGTGCGGGGATCTTACTTCTTGCTCAGATAATCCAGCAGGCCGCCGGCGTCCGCCATGTCCTGAATGAACTTGGGGAAGCCGCCGAACCGGTACGACTTGTCCTGAGTCCGATTATAGATTGCACCGCCGTCCATGTCTACCTCAAGCTGATCCCCGGCGCAGATCTCCCGGGCCGCCTCGGGGCTCTCCACAATAGGCAGTCCGATGTTGATGGCGTTGCGATAGAAGATCCGGGCAAATGACGCGGCGATCACGCAACGGATTCCGCTGGCCTTGATGGCGATGGGCGCATGCTCTCTGGAGGAGCCGCAGCCGAAGTTCTCACCGGCCACGATGAAGTCACCGGGCTGCACCGCGGACACAAAGCCGCTGTCCAGATCCTCCATGCAGTGGGCCGCCAGATCCTCGTCCTTATACAGGGCCAGATAGCGCGCGGGCAGGATCACGTCCGTGTCCACGTTATTGCCATACTTGAATACAGTTCCGGCCATCAGATCACCTCCCCGGGCGTAATGATCACGCCGGCCACGGCGCAGGCCGCCGCCACGGCGGGACTGGCCAGATAGACCTCAGAGGTCTTGGCCCCCATCCGACCCACAAAGTTCCGGTTGGTGGTGGAAACGCACCGCTCGTAGTCCGCCAGCACGCCTACATGGCCACCGTTGCAGGGGCCGCAGGTGGGCATGGACACAGTGGCGCCGGCGCGGATGAACAGCTCCAGCAGCCCCTCCTCCATAGCCTGGAGGTAAATGGTTGGTGTGGCGGGAATGATGGTGCAGCGCACGCTGGGAGCCACCTTGTGGCCCCGCAGGATCTGAGCCGCCTGGCGCAGATCCGTGATATGGCCGTTGGTGCAGCAGCCGATGATCACCTGATCCACCGGCAGACCCACATACTCCTCCACCGGCTTGACGTTGGAGGGCAGGTGGGGCGCGGCCACCACGGGCTTCAGCTGGGAAAGATCCATCCGGATGGTCTTCTCATACTCGGCGTCGGGATCAGGCTCCACCGGGGTATAGGGGCGGTCTACACGGCCCTTCAGATACTCCAGGGTAACTTCATCCACCGGGAAAATGGCGTTCTTGGCGCCGGCCTCGATCGCCATGTTGCAAATGGCAAACCGGTCGTCAATGGAAATGTCCTTAATGGCGTCACCGGTGAACTCAATGCTCATGTATCGGGCGCCGTCCACGCCGATCATCCCGATCAGCGTCAGGATCACGTCCTTACCGCCCACAAACTCCGGGAACCGACCGGTCAGTTCCACCTGAATAGCCTTGGGCACCTTGAACCAGCTCTCGCCGGCATACATGCCGGCGGCCATGTCCGTAGAGCCGATGCCGGTGGAAAACGCCCCCAGCGCCCCGTAGGTACAGGTGTGGGAATCCGCGCCGATGATCAGCTCACCGGGGGCCACAAAGCCCTGCTCAGGCAGCAGCGCGTGCTCGATGCCCATCCGACCGCCGTCATAGAAGTTCCGGATCCCGTGCTTCTGTGCAAAGGCCCGGCAGGTAGCGCAGTTACGCGCTGCCTGGATGTCCTTGTTGGGGGCAAAGTGATCCATGACCAGCACGATCCTGTCTGGGTCAAACACCTTGTCAAGCCCGTGGGTCTCCATCGCCTGGATGGCGATGGGCGCGGTCACGTCGCTGCCCATCACCAGATCCAGCTTGGCATTGATCAGTTCGCCCGCAGCCACACTTTCCGCACCGCAGTGCCGGGCGAAGATTTTCTGTGTCATTGTCATGCCCATGGCACGATCTCCCTTCTGCTTTGGGCTGGGATCAATTCTCCTCGTTGTGCTTCTTCTTGAACACGTCCACCTGGAACTGCTTCTCCATGTCGGTCAGGGCGCCCATGCCAACCACGGCGTTGAACTCAGCAAAGCTGGGGACGGAGCCGGAGGAGATGATCTCACCGTTGGAGTGGGTCTCCTTCAGACTCTTGAGATAGTTCTCAATGGCCCGCTCCGCGGCAAAGGCGGTGCCCACGGGGTAAATCACGATGTCATAGCCGATCTCCTGCAGTTCCTCGAAGCTCAGGGTGGGGGACTTTCCGCCCTCGACCTGGTTGCCGAACTTGTAGACGCCGGGGATGGAGCAGACAGCCTTCATGGCCTCCACAGTGGGCAGGCCGTCAGCATAGATGATGTCGGCACCGGCATCGCGGTAGGCCTCCAGACGGCGCATGGTCTCATCCAGGCCGTGGGTGGCATAGGCATCGGTACGGGCGATGATCATCATCTCATCCCGGGCCTCCACAGCGGCGCGGATCTTCTCCACATGCTCCTCCATGGGGATAACGGCCTTCTTCTCCATGTGGCCGCAGCGCTTGGGGAACACCTGATCCTCCAGATGGACGGCGGCCATGCCGGCGCGTTCGAACTCCCGAACCGTGCGGAACACGTTCAAGGGGTTGCCGTAGCCGGTGTCGATGTCGCCGATCAGGGGGATGTTCAGAAAATAGTTCATATTGGCGCAGACGGTGGCCATCTCGTTCATGGTCATCAGGCCGTAGTCGGGCTGACCCAGAATGGAGGCAGACGCGCCGAAGCCGGTCATGAACGCGGCCTCGAAGCCCATCTTCTCCACCAGACGGGCGGACAGGCAGTCATAGGCGCCGGGGGCCACCAGGATCTCGGGCTTCTTCAGACGCTCGCGCAGCACCTGCGCGCCGGACTTTCCACTTGTAGCTCTCATAATTCAAAGCACTCCTTTGCATTGCTCCCGATCTTCCCGTATCGCTCCGCTTTCGAAGGAATGCGGAGCGACACGGGAGTCAGGGCATTGTGATCAATGGTTCCGCCCTCAGTCCAGGATCTCACGGGGCACGTAGACGTAGCCCTCCATGATCCTGCGGGCGGTGCGGCCGTAAGCCGCCTTGACGATCTTTCCGTCCCGGACGCTCATATCGCACTCAATGATGCCGCCTGGGTGGCCGATCCGCACCATACCGTCGGTTATGGTCCTGCCCATAGCCTCGTTGACGATGGTGCCGGGGGTCACCGCGGCGCAGCCGGTACAGACCGTGGCCGTGCCGGAATAGGTCTTGTGCATGATCCCCATGAACATGTCACGGGAAACGAAGTCGATTTCGTCCGCCGAGACGGCAGCCCCGTCAATATGGCTGGCGTAGTCCTGAGAAGGAGAGACGAACGCCACCATGGGCACCGCGCGGATCTTGGTGCGGGCGGTCTCCTGATCGGGAGCGATGCCCATGACCACCGCCGCAGTGGTGCGGATCTCCTCCAGCAGTTCCAGCATCCGGGGGTTGCCGTCGATCTGGCGGGGAGATTCGGTACCCTCCAGGCCCAGATCCTTGGCCCGGACGAACACCATAGGACTGCCGGCGTCCAGCATGGACACGGACAGGGAACCAAAGCTCTTAATCTCCAGTGTATCCATGGGATTACCTGTGGGCAGCAGCCGTCCGGTCTTGGCACCGATGGTGCCGGCCATGTTGATGCCGATGCGGGCGCCGGTTCCGGGCGCGCCGTCCATCTTATAGCCGCCCTTCGCCTGGGGCTTGCCGTCCTTGACGGGCACCTCGGCCACAAACACCTTCTGGGTGTTGGTGTTGTAGATGCGCACGGTGGTCACCGGCTCCACGGCCTTCACCAGTCCCTGCTGAATAGCGAAGGGGCCGACTCCCGCGGAGATGTTTCCGCAGTTGCTGGAATAATCTACGCGGGGGGCGTTGATCTCCACCTGACCAAAGGTATAGTCAATGTCGGCATCCTCGCGGGAGGATACACCGATCACTGCTAACTTGCTGGTCAGGGGATCGGCCCCGCCCAGGCCGTCGATCTGACGGCTGTCCGGACTGCCGAAGATAGAAAGGATGACCTTGTCCCGGGTCTCGGGATCCGCGGGCAGATCGTTACTGAGAAGGTAAATGCCTTTACTGGTTCCGCTGCGCATGATCACGCAGGGAATCCGTTCCATTTCAGGGCTGTACATACTGCACTTCCTTTAACATCTTGGCCTAATCATAGCCGAATCACACTTTCTGCACAGGATAGGCACTGTGCTCAAACACACAATAATCGTGTCCCGGCAACACGACGCCGCCAATGGCCTTCACACGCTCCATGCTGGCAAAGTAATCCCGCAGATCGATATGAATTCCGTTGACGAACATGGGGTCGTGCTCATAGCACTCCAGCAGACCGATCAGATCGCCGGCAATGACGTGGGGGCCGGCCTCCGTATCCACCACAACGGACTGGGAGCCCAGGGTATGACCCGGGGTGGTGATCACACGGATACCATCCATGATCTGGCTGTCGCCCTCCAGCGCGATATAGGGGGTTTTGAATACCTCCGCCGAGTCATAGGACCCGGCAAATATTTTCACCGGAGGATTCTTCGCCTCCTCGATCTCCCGCCGCTGAACATAGAACTTTGCGTTGGGGAACAGATCGTTGTTGCCCGAATGATCCCAGTGCAGGTGCGTAAGGATCACGGTGGTAATATCCTTCGGGTCCACGCCCATGCGCTTCAGCGCCGCCGCGGGATGCTGCTCCGGTGTACGGGTATAGGGTTGCCAGCGGCCATCCGGCGCAACGCCGCCGGTGTCCACCATAATGTGGTGTACCCCATCAGTCAGGTACCAGCAGATAAGCGGGAAATCAATTTTCACGCCCGGGGCCTGCATAAACGCCAGATTGGATTTCTGCCGGTTCAGGTCGCCCACATGAAGGGGATAGATCTTGAAATTGGCCACGTTCAGTCCTCCTTAACAAACAGGTCCAGCAGCTCCTGCGGTCCCTTCAGGTTTTCCAGTTTCATCACCGTATCCACGATCTGTGCGATCTGCGCCTCACTCAGATGCTCACCGCAGTGCTCATAGAGCTTTGCGATGTTATCCTTCGGCTGCAAATAGACCGGCTCTTCCCGGTAAATAGTCTTTACTTCACCGTTCTTCAACTTTAGTTCCACACGGACAGGCTGCTTGACCGGGAATTTCTCCGTATACTCAGGATCAACTTCCAGTCTCATAACGCCCGCAAGCCGTGTGACCTCAGGATTTCTAAAGTCGTAATAGTTTACATTGGCAATGCGCCGATTCACCATCGATGCCGCGAAATTAAAATGGTTGCTCATCCGCGCCTGCAAAAGGGCGTCGAAGGGCCCTTGATTATCGCAGCCGGCATAGGTCTTTCCAAGCTGGAACGTGTAGATGACGCCCGATGCAATATCTTCTGGCCGGATGCCCTGCTTTACGGCGTCCAAAGCCGCCTGGGCCGTTGTCTGTACCAACGCGCAGGCCGGAGCGGGCTTGAACAGCACATCCAGAATGGAGTAATGCCCATCCTCACAGTTCAGCGCCTCCAGATTCTCCTGAGAGAAGCCGAATGCCGCACAGATCCCGGCACTGCCTTCCACGATCTCCACCGGTGCTGTAACGCCGCGCTTTGCCAGCTGGGCGGCAATGATACCTCCGCGGGCCGCAGTTCCGTTCTGGAAATAGAGGTCGTCGGTTCCTTCGATTGCCCACTGATTGATACCGGATGTAAAACTGGCAGACAGCGCGAAGGCGGTAAGCTGCTGTTCGTAGGTCAGCTTTAGAAGTCGGCCCGCCGTCATGCAGCTGCCAAAGGTACCGATGATCGAAGTAGGCCGGAAGCCCCGGCGGCCGAACTCCGGGCAGGCGGTGCCTCGCCCGATGCGGGCCATCATCTCATAGCCGGCCACGATAGACGTCACAACTTCCGTCATGGGCGCTCCGGTCTCCTCCGCAACGGCCAGCGCAGCTGGAATGATGATCACGCCTGGGTGGGCATTGCTGTCTCGGTGAATGTCCTCATACAGAATGCTCTGGGCATAGACCGCGTTCGTAAACGCCGCATCCGCCATATTGGACTTCTGCGTCGAAAACCAAATAGACGCGTTTCCTGCAGGGTGCAGAGCTGCTGTCATTTCACGGGCAGCCTTAGACCATCTCTCGTCTATTCCCGCGTACGCGCACGCCAGTGAGTGGAGAACGCACAGCTTGACCTTCTCAACGACTTCCGCAGGCAACTTCTCATACGTCATTTCATAGATTGGTTTTACCAACTTCTCCGCAAGTGTCATGGGTGATTCCTCCGGTATCCTATTGCTCTTATTCCTGTCCATTTTCTTTTGCAGAAGTCATTCCATTTCCCTTAAAGACAAACTTCTGCAGAGCAAACACAGTAACAATCAGGGCAAAACCTGCAATGTCTGTTACTACGCCCTGGTCGATCAGCAGCAGCGATGCGATAAACGCCGCAGTACGAATCAAAGGATTTGCCTTATGCAGGATCCACCCAGAAACTGCCATTCCAAAGAACATCACACCAATGACGGATGTGATCGCCGCCTGAATAATCGTCCCGATAGAACCAATCAGGAGCAACGCATTACTAAACACAAACATATAGGGGACAATGAAAGCCGCCAAGCCGAGTTTGAATGCTTCCCATCCTGTGCTATTGGGATTTGCATCAGCAAGTCCTGCCGCAGCATAAGACGCAATCGCGACCGGAGGGGTGATTGCAGACAGACAAGCGAAGTAGAAAATGAAGAAGTGGGCCACCAACGGCTCCAAGCCAAACTCAATAAGAGCAGGAGCCACAACGGATGAGCAAACAATATACGATGCCGTGGTGGGAAGTCCCATGCCCAGAATCAGCGTTACGATCATCGTCAGTATCAGGCACAAAATCATGCTTCCGCCGGACAAAGTCGTGATGATACCAACCAGGCGGGTACCTAACCCTGTCAGCGACAACACACCCACAATAACGCCCGCACATGCACAAGCAGAGGCAACGCCCACGGCGCTTTTTGAACCCTCTGCAAGCATTTCCAGTAGTTTTCTCCAGTTATAACGAGTCGATTTCTTGAAAAGGGCAACAATCAGACTGGAATAAATCCCGTACAGTCCTGCCTTGATTGGAGTAGAGTTCTGAATCAGCAGAACATAAAGCAATACCAAAATAGGAATGATTAGATGACCGACCTCGGTCATCACCTTACGCATATCCGGAAGCTCGTCCTTCTTCAGAGGGACCAGATTCACTTTTCGCGCTTCGCAGTCGACCATAATGAAAACGGACAAGAAATAAAGAATTGCCGGAAGAATTGCGGCGATCGCGACCTCTCTGTAGGGCATACCCAACGTCTCAGCCAAAACAAATGCCGCAGCTCCCATAATCGGCGGCATGATCTGTCCCCCGGTAGAAGCGACCGCTTCTACCGCGCCGGCAAATTGCGGGCGGTAACCCACTTTTTTCATCAGCGGGATCGTAAACGAGCCGGTGGTCACAACATTACCCGCAGAGCTTCCCGAGATCATTCCCATACCAGCGCTGGCCAGAACAGCTGCTTTAGCCGGACCGCCGCGATAACGGCCAAATCCGGCAATTGATGCCTCAATAAACAATCTGCCTCCGCCTGTCCCCTCAAGCACAGCGCCAAAGAGTACAAAGAGGATCATATAGGTAGACGATACATTGACCGACGTCCCGAAAACGCCATCGATTGAATACAGATAGGCAAAAAGCCTTGTCGGCGTATATCCTCGATGCCCAAACATCTGCGGCAGCAGATTCCCAAAAAGACCATACAGAATAAAGATGACCGCAAGAATGACCATTGTGTTGCCATTGATTCGTCTGGTGGTTTCCAAAACAAGAATTACACCGATAATGCAAACAACGACATCCATCTGCATTGGCTTGAATTGCAGAAACATTGCCAATCGTCCAATGTTCGCAATCAAATATGCTGTCGTCGCAATAATCGCCAATAAAAGCACACTATCGATAATTACATTCAAAGCTCTAATGTTAGTTTTCAGCGGTTTCAAAAGGATAATGATTGCCATCGCAAATGCAACATGGCAAATTCTGAAAGACCAAGTATTCATGGTCGAAAAGCCAAGGAAATAGATATGGAACAGGGAAGTAAACACCGCCAGTACCATCAATAACCTTTTACGCCCGTCTTCAAAGCTCATTTTCTACTCCTCTATCAACATTCTCCCGTTGGCGGGGGATGGCGTAAGCCATTCCCCGCCAACCTGTCTTTTTAATTCCTGTCCAAGGCGATTATTTCTGGTACTCCGGGGGATACTGCTCCGGATTCAGCTGAATTCCATGTTCCTCATAGTAGCGAATAGCGCCGGGGTGTAGCGGCAGAGCCACATTGACAATATTCTCAGCAAGAGTATCCTTTGCGGTGGCATGTGCTGTGACCATTTCATCATGCGCATCGTACAGAGCCGTCAGCATATCATACACCAGATCGTCATCCAGATCCTTGTTGACAATGATGTCGTTGTACACCATCAGAGTCTGGTAGTCTTCCTT
>CAKUHX010000006.1 GCA_934659475.1 uncultured Oscillospiraceae bacterium | reverse complement strand
GGGCGGTGAGCCGGGGCACCGGCGCCCGCGGCCTGCGGGCCGTGCTAGAGGAGGTCATGACCGGCATCATGTACGATGTGCCCTCCGACCCCACTATCGTCAAGGTGATCATCACCGGGCCCTGCATCACGGACCGCGCCGCGCCGGAGCTGGTGCGGGACCCTGACCGGGTGCAGCGGCCCCGTCTGGGCAAGGCGGCCCTGTCGGCCCCGGCCAGTAAGAGGGACCAGGCCGGGCGGAACGCCGGCTGACGGCGGTACCAGTTGAAGATCCGCGCCCCGCGCGCTCACCGGCGACGGCGGGCAGCGGGGCGCGTGCTGTTATCCATAGGACTTCCCAGATGCCCGCTTTTGTGGGCGGGGAAGGGTGTTTTCCGGAAGGAAGTGAATTTTTATGGCAGTAGAATGGACCCAGGACGGGGTCTCCGTGATCCCGGCCATCGCTCTGCGGGGGCTGACGGTATTCCCCAGCGTGATGATCCATTTTGACGTTTCGCGGGAGATCTCCGCCAAGGCCCTTGAGGACGCCATGGCCAGCGGCAGCCCCGTGTTCCTTGTGGGGCAGAAGGACCTCACTGTGGAGAAGCCGGGGGAGAAGGACCTGTATGCCGTGGGCACGGTGTCCACCGTGCGGCAGCTGCTGCGCATGCCCGGCGGCGGGCTGCGGGTGATGGTGGAAGGGGTGAGCCGCGGACGCATGCTGGGGCTGACCCGGACGGAGCCCTTCTTGATGGCCCAGGTAGAGCTGATCCCTCAGGCGAAGGCCCCCCGGACCAGCGCCAGGACCGAGGCGCTGCTGCGCTCGGTATATGAGGTGTTCCAGGGGTATACGGAGCTGGCCAATAACGTGGCCCCCGACCTGCTGGTCAATGTGCTGGCCAGCGACGACCCCGGCTATCTGGCGGACTACATCGCCCAGAACACCCCCATGCGCAACAGCGACAAGCAGTCTATCCTGGAGGAACTGCGCCCTGTGCGCCGGCTGGAGAAGCTGTATTCCCTCCTGTGCCGCGAGGTGGAGATCCTCAGCTTGGACAACGAGATCCAAAGCCGCGCCCGGGAGCAGATGGGCGCCCATCAGCGGGACTACTATCTGCGGGAGCAGCTGCGGGCCATCCAGAACGAGCTGGGGGAGGGCGACGACGAGATCGAGGAGTACCGCCAGAAGATCGCTCAGGCCCAGCTGCCCGACGAGGTGCGGGAGAAGCTGAATAAAGAGCTGGGCCGTCTGGCCAAGCAGCAGTTCGGCTCCTCCGAGGCCAGCGTGCTGCGCAACTATCTGGACGTGTGTCTGGAGCTGCCCTGGGAGAAGAAGACCAAGGAGCGCGTCAGCGTGGACGCGGTGCGCCGTGCCCTGGACCGGGACCACTATGGTCTGGAGAAGGTCAAAGAGCGCATTTTGGAGTATGTGGCCGTGCGCCAGCTGGCGCCGGACCTGAAGGGTCAAGTGCTTTGCCTTGTCGGACCTCCCGGCGTGGGCAAGACCTCCGTGGCCATGTCCATGGCCTCTGCAATGAACCGGAAGCTGGCCCGGCTGTCTCTGGGCGGCGTACACGACGAGGCCGAGATCCGTGGCCACCGCAAGACCTATGTGGGCGCCATGCCCGGCCGGATCATCGACGCCATCCAGCGCTGCGGCAGCAGAAACCCGCTGCTGCTGCTGGATGAGATCGATAAACTGGGGGCCGACCACCGGGGTGACCCGGCCTCCGCCCTGCTGGAGGTGCTGGATGGGGAGCAGAATGCCACCTTCCGGGATCACTTTCTGGAGCTGCCCTTCGACCTGTCCGACGTGCTGTTCATCACCACGGCCAACACCCTGGACACCATCCCCCGGCCCCTGCTGGATCGGATGGAGGTCATCGAGCTGTCCAGCTACAGCGATGAGGAGAAGCTGCAGATCGCCAAGCGGCACCTGCTGCCCAAGGAACTGAAGCGCCACGGCCTGAGCCGCCAGCAGCTGAAGCTGTCCGATGGGGCCATCCGGGAGATCATCTCCGCCTACACCCGGGAGTCCGGCGTGCGCGTGTTGGAGCGCAAGCTGGCCGCCATCTGCCGGAAGGCCGCCATGCATTTCGGGGAAAACAATGTAAAGCAGATACGCATTACAGAAAAAGACCTGCAGGAGTATCTGGGCGTGCCACGGTATTACCCGGAGCGACAGGCGCTGGAAGAGCGCGTGGGCGTGGTGAACGGCCTGGCCTGGACCTCCGTGGGCGGTGAGCTGCTGGAGGTAGAGGTCAATGTGGTGCCCGGTACGGGCAAGGTGGAACTGACCGGTAATCTGGGGGACGTGATGAAGGAATCCGCCCACGCCGCCCTGAGCTTCATCCGCAGCCGCGCCGATGTGCTGAACATCCCCGGGGACTTCTATCAGAATAAGGACATCCATGTCCACTTCCCGGAAGGGGCCGTGCCCAAGGACGGGCCCTCCGCCGGTATCGCCATCACCACGGCCATGGTGTCCGCCCTGACCGGAACGCCGGTGCGCCGTGGACTTGCCATGACAGGAGAGATCACTCTGCGGGGCCGGGTGCTGCCCATCGGCGGCCTGAAGGAGAAGACCATGGCCGCCTTCCGCAACGGCATCAAGACGGTGATCATCCCCCGGGACAATGAGAAGGACCTGGAGGAGATCGACCAGACGGTCCGCCGTTCGCTCCAGTTCATTCTGGCCGACCAGGCGGAGCAGGTGCTGGGGGCTGCCCTGTCTGCCCCCACCGCTAAAGCGGAGGCGGAGACCATGAACTCGCTGTCCGCCGTCCGTGGCCGCAGCACCCACCTGCGTCAGTGAGGGGGGGAGAGCATGCCGATCAATTTGCAAAAGGCGGAGTTCATCCTCTCTGCCGCCGCCCCCAAGGATTTCCTGCGGGACGGCCTGCCCCAGATCGCGTTTGCGGGGCGCTCCAACGTGGGCAAGTCCTCAGTCATCAACCGCCTGCTGAACCGGAAGAATTTTGCCCGGGTGGGGGCAGCTCCCGGTAAGACCACCCACATCAATTACTTCAAGATCGACAATGCCTTCTATCTGGTGGACCTGCCCGGCTATGGCTACGCCAAAGTGTCCCAGGCAGAAAAGGACCGCTGGGGCCGGCTGATGGAGAGTTATTTTGCCGATCCCGGCCTGATGACTCTGGGCGTGATGATCGTGGACAGCCGCCACAAGCCTACCGCCGATGACTGCACCATGGCCCAGTGGTTCCGGGACGCGGGCTGCCCCCTTGTGGTGGCGGCCAACAAGCTGGACAAGCTGAAGAAGAGCGAGACCGGGCCCAACCTCCAGCGGGTCCGTGAGACTTTGGAGCTGGGGGAGGACGTGCCTGTGATCCCCTTCTCCGCGGAGAAGGGGGACGGCAAGCAGGAGCTGCTGGACCTGATCCTAGGTAAGGTGAAGGGCTGAACCACAAAAAGGGCCGCCGGAATATCCTTCCGGCGGCCCTTTGGCCGAAAAGGGAAATGGGTTGTACTTTCAGCCAAAAGCTGGTATAATAATCAAATTGAACGCACAACAGCGAGAGGGGGGAGCCTGTGGAGACGCCCATCTACCACCTGGAAGGGGTGGTGAAGAGCAAAGAAGAGGACCGGGAGGACTTTGTAGGCCCCCTGGATCTGATCCTGCACCTGCTGAGCAAAAATAAGATGGAGATCCGGGACATTCAGATCTCTCTGATCCTGGATCAATATCTGGCCTGGATGCAGAAGCGCAAGGAGATGGATCTGGAGGTAGCCAGCGAGTTCGTCACCATGGCCTCCCAGCTGATCTTTATCAAAACGCGGATGCTGCTGTCCATTCAGGACGAGGAGGCCCTGAGCGAGATGGAGCAGCTGATCGCCACCCTGGAGGCCCACCAGCGCAGCGAGAACTATCTGAAGATCAAGGCTATGGTGCCGGAGCTGGACCGCCGCTATCGCTATGGCCGGGACCTGATGGTGAAGCAGCCGGAGCCCCTTCAGGCCGAGCGGGGCTACCGCTACGTCCACGAGCCCGACGACATCCGCCGGGCCATGCAGGCGGTGCTGGCCCGGGTGAACAATAAGCTGCCGCCGCCGGTGTCCGCCTTTCAGGGCATCGTGGGGCGTGAGCCCTACCCCGTGGCGGATAAGGCGGCGGAGATCCTGCACCGCCTGGTGACCAACGGAGTCACCAGATTTTTGGCCCTGTTCCGGGGCAGCCGCAGCCGGTCAGAGGTAGTGGCCACCTTCCTGGCGGTGCTGGAGCTGTGTAAGGCCCGGCGTCTGCGCCTGGCTGGGGCGCAGACGGACTGCACCGTCACCTGCACCGGAGAGGGAGAGGAGACCGGAGCCTCCATCCCCGGGGAAGAATAAGGCAGAACGGAGAATACCATGGAGATCAAGGAACTTGAGGCCGCTTTAGAGAGCGTGCTGTTCGCCGCCGGAGAACCGGTAAAGGCCGAGCGCCTGTGCCTGGGGCTGGAGGTGGACCGCCCCACCCTGGACGCTGTGGCCCAGCAGCTGATGGACCGGTATAGCTATGACCGCCGGGGGCTGCGGCTGATCCGGCTGGAGGGCAGCTATCAGCTGTGCTCCGCCCCGGAGCATGCCCCCTATATCCGCAAGACGTTGGAGAGCCGAAAGCCCGCCCGCCTGTCTCAGCCCGCTCTGGAGGTGCTTGCTATCATCGCCTATTACCAGCCGGTGACCCGGGCCTATATCGACCAGATCCGCGGCGTGGACAGCACCTATACCGTGGGGCTGCTGCTGGAGCGCGAGCTGATCGAAGAGGCGGGGCGGCTGGCCGTGCCCGGCCGGCCCATCCAATACAGGACCACAGACAACTTTCTGCGTTCCTTTGATCTGTCCAGCCTGAAGGACCTGCCAGAGCTGCCTGACTCCTCCCAGGAGGGCAGTCAGATGACTCTGGAGCTGGAGCAGGCGGTGGAGCGCCTGCGGCAAGAGGAGCAAGGGGAGGACGCCCAGTGAACGGCTGGTGCGTTCTCGCCCTGGTGCTGCTGGCGCTGTTCCTGCTGGGACAGCTCCGGATAGGGGTCCGGGGGAAGTATACCGCCGACGGGCTGACCGCGGGGGCGCGGATCGGGCCGGTGCGGATACAGCTCTATCCCTTCAAAAAGAATAAGAAGGCCCCCAAAGCCCCCAAGCCCCAAAAGGGGAGGATGGGACCGGAGAAAAAAAGCGGCGGCGGAGCAAAACCCCTGTTGAAGCTGCTGCCCCTGGCGCTGGAGGCGGCGGAGCAGTTCCGCCGCAAGCTGCAGGTGGATGTCCTGTATCTGGAGGTGACGGCCGGCGCCCCCGATCCGGCGGACGCCGCCATGATCTACGGACGGACCAATGCCGCCCTGGGCGCGGCCTGGCAGCCGCTGAACGCTGCGTTCCATATCAAGGACGGCAGAGCGGTGGTCCGGGTGGCCTTCGACCGGGAACAGACCACGGTGTATGGCACGCTGGCCATGTCCATCAAGCTGGGACAGGCCCTGTGGCTGGTGCTTTATTTTGGCGGACGGGTGCTGCTCGGCCTGCTGCGGGCCAGAAAAGAAGAGAAGAATAACAGCGCGGAAAGGCGGTCTTGAACCAGATGGAAAATAAGAATTCGATCCAGGAGCTGATGGATGCTACCCTGTCCGGCCTGAAAACGGCCATGGACGCCAACACCATCATCGGTGAGCCCATCAAGACGGAGGACGTGACCCTGATCCCTGTGTCCCGGCTGTCCTTCGGCGTGGCCTGCGGCGGCAGCGACTTTGCTACCAAAGGTTCCGCGTCCAACTTCGGCGGCGGCGGCGCGTCCAGCGCCAAGGTAGAGCCGGTGGCCTTCCTTGTGGTGCGGGGAGACAGCGTGCGGCTGATCTCCGTGGATCCCCCGGTGGCCAATACCGTGGACCGCATCGTGGACGCGGTGCCCGAGGTGATGGACCGGGTGACGGCCTTCATTCAGCAGCAGCAGGAGCGGAAGGACAAGAAGGCGGAGCAGAGCGACTTCGCGGAATAAAGGAAATAAAACCCGCCCCGGTCCCATAGGATGTGACATACCGACTGTGGGGAGGGACGGCCTTTGAAGCGTATTGCTGCGGCCATACTGGCGGTGCTGTGTCTGGCACCTGCCGCCGGAGAGGTCCGGGCGGAGGGCGTCCAAGTCAGTGCCGCCTGTGCCGTGCTTATGGAGACGGAGACAGGACGGGTGCTCTACGAGAAAAACGCCCATCAGCCCGGCCTCATCGCAAGCACCACCAAGCTGCTCACCGCGCTGACTGCTCTGGAGTCCGGCCATGGACTGGACGAGGAAGTGGAGATACGGCCGGAATATACCGGGGCAGAGGGCTCCTCTCTCTATTTGAAAGAGGGGGAAAGGCTGCGGCTGGAGACCTTGCTGTATGGACTGCTGCTCCACTCGGGCAACGACGCCGCCCTGGCCATCGCGGGCTTCTGCGGCGGAAGCGCGGAGGGTTTTGCCCGGGAAATGAACCGGGTGGCCCAGGAATTGGGCATGAAGGGATCCCACTTTACAAACCCCAACGGACTGGATCAGGAGGGACATTGCTCCACCGCCTATGACCTGGCCCTGCTGGGCCGCGCCTGTCTGAAAAATGATGCCCTGCGGCAGATGGTCTCCACCCGCTCCATCCATTTGGAGGGGCGCAGCTTCGTCAACCACAACAAGCTGCTGTGGCAGTATCCCGGCTGCATCGGCATGAAGACCGGATACACCAAAAGGGCGGGACGTACGCTGGTATCCGCGGCGGAACGGGAGGGGACGACCCTGATCGCCGTGACCCTGAACGACCCGGACGACTGGCGGGACCACGCCGCGCTGCTGGACTGGGGGTTTTCCGTCTGCCGGATAGAGACTGCCGCAACGGCGGGGGAAAAGGTGGCCCGGATCCCGGTGGAGGGCAGCCTGCTGCCCTTTGCCCCGGTGCGGACGGCAGAGACGCTCCCGGTGGCCGTCCTGAAGGGCGAGGAGCTGACCCGCAGGCTGGCCCTCGACAGTACGGCGGTCAGCGCCCCCGTAAGGGCGGGGGACAGAGCCGGAAGGCTGGAGATCCTGATCGATGGGCAGATAGTGGGAGAGGTCCCGCTGGTCTTTGGCCCGGCGGAGGACTGTCGGGCCCGGGCGTCCGGCCTGTCCGCGCGGCTGAGGGAGCTGCTGCGGGCAGCCCGGGATGCAAGGAGGAGATAGAAAGTGGCAGAGCGCTTGCAAAAGCTGATCTCCATGGCCGGGTCGACTTCCCGCCGGAAGGCGGAGGAGTGGATCCTGGCGGGGAGGGTCACAGTGAACGGCCGCACGGCTGCGCTGGGAGAACAGGCGGATCCGGAACAGGACGACGTCCGGGTGGACGGTGTCCCCCTGGCGCGGAAGAGCGCCTGTACCTATTTGATGCTGAACAAGCCCCGGGGGTATGTGACCACTCTGTCTGATGAGAAGGGGCGGAAGGATGTGACCCAGCTGGTGTCCGGCTGCGGCGTGCGGGTATGGCCCGTGGGGCGGCTGGACATGGACTCGGAGGGGCTGCTGCTCCTTACGGACGACGGGGCAGCGACCCAGCAGCTGACCCACCCCAGGCACGGTATCGAAAAGGAATATCTGGTCTGGGCCACCGGCAACGCGGAGCAGGCGGCCCCCATCCTGCGCCGGCCCATGACCCTGGACGGCGGCGAGCGGGTAGATGGGGCGCAGGTCAAGATCGGCCCCGGAAAGGACGGCGTGACCCGCCTGAACGTGGTGATCCGCCAGGGAAAGAACCGCCAGGTGCGGCGCATGTGCGCCCAGGCGGGACTGAAGGTGCTGCGGCTCAAGCGCGTGCGCGAGGGGGGGCTCCTCCTGGACCGCACTCTGGCCCCGGGACAGTGGCGGCCCCTGACAGAGAAGGAACTGGAATTGCTCAGGAAAGGCAGCGGCGGAGCGTGACAAGAGGTTTTTGCAGGAAATTCAGCAATTCCTGCAAAAACTTCTTGCATTTTTTTGCGCCTGACGATATGATATAAACCAGCTGAAAAACCCCCCGACGGGACGGGAAAGGATTAGTAAAATGGAAGAGAAAATGAATCGAGATATTCTTGCCGTGGTCCAGGAGAGCATGCCCACCTTTTCCAAGGGCCAGCGCCGGATCGCCAACTATATTCTGGAGTCCTATGACAAAGCTGCCTTTATGACCGCCAGCAAGCTGGGCAAGATCGTGGGCGTCAGCGAGTCCACGGTGGTGCGCTTTGCGGCTGAGTTGGGCTATGACGGCTATCCCAGCATGCAGCGCTCCCTGCAAAAGATGATCCGCCGCCGCCTGAATTCCGTGCAGCGGATCGAGGTGTCCAACGACCGCATCGGCGACCACGACATCCTGTCCACGGTGCTCCAGTCCGACATGGAGAAGATCCGCCTGACCCTGGAGGCCGTGGATCGGGACAGCTTCGAGCTGGCGGCCGACGCCATCGTATCCGCCCGGCGGATCTATATCATCGGTGTGCGCTCCGCTGCCGCCATCGTCACCTTCCTCAGCTTCAATATGCACCTGATCTTCGACAACGTGATCACCGTGTCCACCAATACGGTCAGCGAGATCTTCGAGCGGCTGATCCGCGTGGGGCCGGAGGATGTGGTCATCGGCGTCAGCTTCCCCCGGTACTCCCGCCGCACGGTAGAGGCCATGCGGCTGGCCCGAGACCGGGGCGCCACAACCATCGCCATCACGGACAGCGACGCGTCCCCTCTGGCGCCCATCGCTACCTACCTGCTGAAGGCCCGCAGTGACATGGTATCCTTCGTGGACTCTCTGGTGGCCCCCCTCAGCCTGGCCAACGCCCTGCTGGTGGCGGTCAGCCGCCGGAAGAGCGGCGAGCTGTCCCAGACCTTCCAGACGCTGGAGAAGATCTGGGATGAGTACGGCGTGTACGAAAAGCCCCAGGACGAGGAAACATGACCGGAAAGCTCCTTGTAGTGGGCGGCGGCGCGGCCGGGATGATGGCCGCCATCGCGGCGGCAGAGCGCGGGGCGGGGGTGACCTTGCTGGAACGCGACCCCAAGGTGGGCCGCAAGCTGTATATCACCGGCAAGGGCCGGTGCAACGTGACCAACCACTGCACGCCCCAGCAGGTGCTGGAGTCGGTCCCCGGGAACGGGCGCTTTCTCTACGGAGCCATGAGCCGCACCTCTCCGGCGGATGTAGAGGCGTTTTTCACCGGCCTTGGTGTCCCCTTGAAAGTAGAGCGGGGCAACCGGGTCTTTCCCCAGTCGGATAAGGCGGCGGATATTGTAGACGCCCTGTTTTTCCGCATGAAAAAGCTGGGTGTCCGCGTGGTCCAGGACCGGGCCGTCCGCCTGATGACAGAGGGGGGACGCGTATCCGGCGCAGAGGGGGAGCGGGGGACCTATCCCGCGGCCGCCGTGATCCTGGCCACCGGGGGGATGTCCTATCCCACCACCGGCTCCACCGGGGACGGCTATGAGCTGGCGAAGGCGGCGGGCCATACCATCGTCCCGCCCAGACCCTCGCTGGTGCCCCTGGAGTCGGAGGACCCGTGCTGTCCCCGGATGCAGGGGCTGTCCCTGCGGAACGTGGTACTGAAGGTAAAGGACCAGAAGAAAAAGGTGATCTATCAGGAGCAGGGCGAGCTGCTGTTCACCCACTTCGGCCTGTCCGGCCCGCTGATCCTATCTGCCAGCGCCCATATGCGGGACTTTACAAAAAATACCTACACCTGCCACATCGACCTGAAGCCCGCCCTGGATGAGCAGACTCTGGACGCCCGTCTGGTGCGGGAGCTGGGGGTGAATGCCAACCGGGACGTGCAGAACATGCTGGGCGCTCTGGCCCCCCGGCTGCTGATCCCGGTCCTGACAGAGCGCGCCGGCATCCCCGGTGAGAAGAAGTGCCGGGATGTGACGAAGGGGGAGCGCCGTGCCCTGCTGGAGACGATGAAGGACCTTACCGTCTCCGTCCGCGGCCCCCGGCCCATCGCCGAAGCCATCGTCACTGCCGGCGGCGTAAAGGTGGGGGAGGTAGACCCCAGGACTATGGAGTCCAAGCGGCTGCCCGGGCTGTATTTTGCCGGGGAGCTGCTGGATGTGGACGCCTATACCGGCGGGTTCAACCTGCAGATCGCCTGGGCCACCGGCCGGGCGGCAGGGGAGAGCGCCGCCGCATCTTTAACAGAGGAATGACGCAGATGAGTTATCACAGCATCGCCATCGACGGCCCCGCCGGCGCGGGCAAGAGCACCGTGGCCCGGGCCGCCGCCGCAAAGCTGAACTATTTATATGTAGACACCGGGGCCATTTACCGCACGGTGGCTCTGGCTATGGACCGGCTGGGGCTTGACCCCTCCGATCCGGAACAGGTGGTGCCTGCCCTTCCCGGCCTGAGCATCCGCATGGACTACGGCGCAGACGGGGAGCAGCACATGTTCCTGGGGGACGAGGACGTGTCCCGCGCCATCCGGGAGAACCGGATCTCCGGCCTGGCCTCCAAGGTCTCCGCCCTGCCCCAGGTGCGGGCCTTCCTGCTGGACTTCCAGCGAAAGCTGGCCCGGGAGCACAACGTGATCATGGATGGCCGGGACATCGGCACCGTGGTGCTGCCCGACGCCGACGTGAAGGTGTTCCTCACCGCCGGGGCCGAGGCCCGGGCCATGCGCCGCCTGAAGGAGCTGGAGCAGCGGGGGCAGAGGGCGGACTACCAGACCATCCTGGCGGAGATCATCCAGCGGGACCGGCAGGACAGCCTGCGCTCTGCCGCCCCCCTGAAGCAGGCGGAGGACGCGGTGCTGCTGGACACCACCCATCTGGATCTGACGCAGACTGTGGATGCGCTGCTGAACATCGCGCGGGGGAGGATACCGATGTGAACACCTCTCTTTTTTACCAGTTTATTTACCGAGTGGTCTGGCCCTTCTTCTGTCTGTTCCACCCTATCCGGGTGGTGGGGCGGGAGAACATCCCCCAGGGCGGGGCGGTGATATGCCCCAACCACTCCTCCCTGTGCGACCCGGTGATGGCCTGCTTCGCCTTTACCCGCCGGCAGCAGCTGCACCCCATGGCCAAGATCGAGGTGCGGCGCGTGCCTGTTCTGGGCAAGCTGCTGGAGTGGGGCGGCGTGATCTTTGTAGACCGGGGCGCCGCCGACATCCATGCCATCAAATCGGCCCTGAAGCTGCTGAAGGCGGGGGAAAAGCTGCTGATCTTCCCCGAGGGGACCCGCATCCGGAACGGTGTGGACAAGCACGGCAAGCCCGCCGTGGCCCATGCCGGGGCCGCGCTGCTGGCCACGCGGACCGGTGTGCCCCTGGTGCCCATGTACATTCCCGAGAAAAAGAACTGGTTCCGCCCCACCACCGTGGTCATCGGAAGGCCCTTTATGCCGGTGTATGAGGGGCGCAAGCCCACCGCGGAGGAGCTGGACGCCATTACAGGGCAGGTGATGGGCGGCGTGGCCGCCCTGAGGGAGGCCGACCCATGAGGATCACAGTGGCTCAGTCCGCCGGGTTCTGCTACGGCGTGCGCCGGGCGGTGGAGCTGGCGGAGCGGGCAGCCCGGGAGGACGCCCCCTGCGTCATGCTGGGGCCCATCATCCACAACAGAGATGTGATCGCTCGTATGGCGGCCCAGGGCATCGGCGTGGCGGAGCGGCCGGAGGAGGTGCCGGAGGGCAGCGCGGTGATCGTCCGCTCCCACGGGGAGAGCCGCGCCGTTCACGAGGCGCTGCTGGCCCGTGGCGTGAAGATCCTGGACGCCACCTGCCCCAACGTCACCCGCATCCACCGGATCGTGTCTCAGGCAGAGGAACGTGGCCGCGTCCCCGTGATCGTGGGGATGCCGGACCATCCGGAGGTGCAGGCCATCGCCGGCTGGTGCCGCCATCCCGTGGTACTGAAGGATGGGCAGGCTCTGGGACGGTGGCTGGAGGAGGAGCCGGCACGGAAGCGGCTGCCCCTGACCTTTGTCTCCCAGACTACCTCTACAAAAAAGATTTGGGAAGAAATTCTGAAAACCGCAAAAAAAGAGTGTACAAACCCGGAATTTTTTGATACAATATGTGGAGCGACATCGAAGCGTCAGAGAGAAGCCCGTCAAATCGCGTCCCAATGCGGCGCGATGGTGGTGATCGGAGACCGAAAAAGCTCCAACACGCGGCGGCTGGCAGAGATCTGCGGGGAGGAATGTCCCCGGGTCTGGCTGATCGAGCGGGCAGAGGATCTGCCCCGGGACAGTCTGCCGTTCAACGGCTCGGTGGGAATCACGGCGGGTGCATCCACACCTGCGTGGATAATAAAGGAGGTCATAAACAATATGAGCGAAGAAAACACTATGGAGATCGAACAGTCCTTCAAAGATATGCTGGAGGCGTCGTTCAAAACTTTGAATACGGGGGATAAGGCCACAGGTACAGTCATCGGCATCACGCCGACCGAGATCCAGGTCGAGCTGGAGGGCGTTAAGTATCAGGGTTACATCCCCATGTCCGAGTTGAGCGACGACCCCGAGGTCAAGCCCGAGGACATCTGCAAGGTGGGCGACGAGATCGAGTGCATGGTCAAGCTGGTCAGCGACCGCGACTGCCAGATCATCCTGTCCAAGAAGCGTCTGGACGCCAACAAGAACTGGGAGACCGTCGAGGCCGCCGTTGAGGACGGCACCGTTATGGAGGGCATCGTCACCGAGGATAACAAGGGCGGCGTGGTCGTGTCCGTGAAGGGCATCCGCGTGTTCGTCCCCGCCTCTCAGACCGGCCTGCCCCGCGAGACCCCCATGTCCACCCTGCTGAAGCAGAAGGTGCGTCTGGTCATCACCGAGGTCAACCGTGCCCGCCGCCGCGTTGTGGGCTCCATCAGCAAGGTCACCCGCGCTGAGCGTGCCGCCGCCGCCGAGAAGGTCTGGAACGAGATCGAGGTGGGCAAGCACTACACCGGCACCGTGAAGTCCCTGACCTCTTACGGCGCCTTCGTGGACATCGGCGGCGTGGACGGCATGGTCCATATCTCCGAGCTGTCCTGGAGCCGCATCAAGCACCCCTCTGAGGTGGTCAAGGTGGGCGACACCGTGGATGTGTATGTCATCGCCTTCGACAAGGACAAGAAGAAGATCTCTCTGGGCATGAAGGACCACAGCCAGGATCCCTGGACTGTGTTCACCAGCACCTATCAGGTGGGCGACGTGGCCAACGTCCGCATCGTCAAGCTGATGACCTTCGGCGCCTTTGCCGAGATCGTCCCCGGTGTGGACGGCCTGATCCACATCTCCCAGATCGCCGACCACCGCATCGAGAAGCCCGGCGACGTGTTGGCCGAGGGCGACAAGGTGGACGTGAAGATCACCGCCATCGACATGGACAACCAGAAGGTGTCTCTGTCCATCCGCGCCCTGCTGGAGGAGGCCCCCGCCGAGGAGGCCGGTGAAGAGCCCGAGCAGGAGTGATCTGCAAGTAAATAAAGCGGAAGTCCCCGTCTGGATGTGATCCGGACGGGGACTTTTTTGTGCGCTTCGGCGGAGACCGGCGGGCATATCTTCTGTAACAGATCACAATATTTGCCAAAAATCGTGGGGACACTTGCGCAGGTCCGTTTAGAACGGTATAATAAAAAAAGAAAATAGGGGAAAGGATCCAGTTCCGCACTGAAAAAGGAAGAAGGCAGTGACAGACGAAGGTCGAGGAGGTATGACCGTTGTTCCAGATCGGGGATAAGGTGGCCCATCCCATGCATGGGGCCGGTGTGGTAGAGAGCATCGTGCGCAAGCGGGTGAGCGGCGTGACACGGGAGTATTACATCCTGAAGCTGCCTGTGCGCGCCATGGTCGTTATGATCCCGACGGAGGGCAGCGGCACGATCGGTGTGCGTCCCATTGTGGACGGGCAGGAGGCCGACCGTATCCTGGCTGCCCTGCCCCATCTGCCTGTGGATACGGACGAAAGCTGGAACCGCCGCTATCGCCAGAATCTGGAGCGGATGAAGAGCGGCGACCTGTTCCAGGTGGCCAGTGTGGTCAAGGGGCTGACCTTGCGGGAAAATGCCCGGGGGCTGTCCACTGGCGAGCGGAAGATGCTCCATGCTGCCAAGCAGATCCTGATCTCAGAGCTGGTGCTGTCTAAAAGCAGCAGCTACGAGGCCGTGGAGGAGCAGATCGACCTGGCTCTGGGGTAAGACAAGAATAAAAAGGGGCCGTCCGGCCCCTTTTTTCAGGCGCAAAATACAGCGGGAGGTTGGATGATGTCCGGTTTGATGGGCTGGTTGAAGGAAAAACGCGGGGAACAGGCAAGAAAGACGCGGCCTGTCACCTCGGTGATCGTAGTGGCGGCGGGAAACGCTTCCCGAATGGAGGGGATCGATAAGATCATGGTGCCCCTTGGGGAGCTGCCGGCCATCGTGCACGCCCTGTGGGTATTCCAGGACTGCCCTCTGGTGGACGAGGTGGTCGTGGTCACCAGCCGGGAGCGGCTGGATGAGATCGGCCGCCTGTGCCGGAAGTACCGCCTGGACCGGGTGACCAAGGTGGTCGTCGGCGGGGCGGAGCGCATAGACTCCGTTCGGAAAGGCCTGAGCGAGGTGCGCCCGGATGCGGAGTTGGTGGCTATTCACGACGGGGCGCGGCCCCTGCTGCCCCAGAGCGTGCTGGAGGAGGTCCTGCTGCGGGGGGCAGAGACCGGGGCGGCCGCCCCGGCGCTGCCGCTGACCGATACGGTCAAGCGTGTGGAGGAAGGCCTGGCGGTGGATACGGTGGATCGGGCCGCCCTTATGGCGGTGCAGACCCCCCAGGTGTTTGACGCCGACCTGATCCGCGCCGCCCTGCAAAAGGCGGCAGAGGAGGGGGCACAGGTAACGGACGACTGCTCCTGCGTGGAGCGGATGGGCATGAAGGTGTCCCTGACCCGGGGCAGCAAGGAGGCGCTGAAGCTGACCACGCCCTTCGACCTGCTGGTGGCCCGGGCGATCCTGGAGGCCAGAGGGAGGGGAGAGATATGATGCGGATCGGACACGGCTATGACGTACACCGCCTGGTCCTGGAGCGGAAGCTGATCCTGGGCGGGGTGGAGGTCCCCTATGAAAAGGGCCTGCTGGGCCACTCCGACGCGGACGTGCTGACCCATGCGGTGATGGACGCCCTGCTGGGGGCCGCCGGGCTGGGGGACATCGGAAAGCATTTTCCGGATACCGACCCCGCTTACGCCGGTGCGGACAGTATGAAGCTGCTGGAGCATGTAGCCGGGCTGCTGAGGGCGCGGGGCTGGCAGGTGTCCAATGTGGATGCCACCATTTTAGCCCAGCGGCCCAAGCTGGCTCCCTACATCCCAGCCATGCGCCGGGGGCTGGCCGGGCATCTGGGACTGGAGGAGGAGCAGGTGAACGTGAAGGCCACCACGGAGGAGGGGCTGGGCTTTACCGGCTCCGGCGAGGGCATGGCCGCCCACGCGGTCTGCCTGCTGGAAAAGTGAAACAACGGTCCTGCGGCGGCCCGTCTCGTCAGAGACGGGCCGCCGCTGTGTCCGAAGGACCTGGGCGGACATAGGATGGGATGCGCGGTTCTGTCTCTGACGGGGCCGTGCAGAGATAAGAAAGGAACGTAGCTATGCTCTATTATCTCATCGTATGCCGCTCCCTCACCTATGCCCAGCGCACCGCGGAGGTACTGGAGCGAGGGGGCGTTCCCACCCAGATCCTGCGCTCGCCCAGGCAGATCGCGGGGGAGGGCTGCAGCCACTCAGTCAAGATCGCCCAGCGCCGCCTGAGCGAGGCGCTGGCGCTGCTGTATCGGGCGGATCTGATGCCAAAGAGGGTGTTCTCCAAGGATGTTGGCGGAGACTACAAGGAGGTGGAGCTGTGATCTATCTGGACAGCGCGGCCACCACCCTGCAAAAGCCGCCGGCGGTGGCCCGGGCTTCTGTCCGGGCCATCCGCTCCATGTCCTCTCCCGGCCGCGGCGGCCACCAGGCGTCCCGGCTGGGGGCGGAAACGGCATATCTGTGCCGGAAAGCGGCGGCAGAGCTGTTTGACGTGGATGACCCAGAGCAGGTGGTATTCACCTTCAATGCCACCCACGGGCTGAACATCGCCATCAAGACTCTGGTGAAGCCCGGGATGACGGTCCTGATCTCTGGCTACGAGCACAATGCCGTGACCCGGCCGCTCCATGCCATCGGCAATGTGACGGTCAAAACTGCGGCGGCCCCCCTGTTTCAGCCGGAGAAAATGATCGCGGAGTTTGAACGCCTGCTGACACCGGAGGTGGATGCGGCGATCTGCACCCATGTGTCCAACGTATTCGGCTATGTGCTGCCGGTGGAGCAGATCGCCGCCCTGTGCCGCCGCCGGGGCGTGCCCCTGATCCTTGACGCGTCCCAGTCGGCGGGGGCTCTGCCGGTGTCCCTGAAGCAGACGGGGGCCGCCTTTATCGCCATGCCCGGGCACAAGGGGCTGTATGGGCCCCAGGGGACGGGGCTGCTGCTGTGTGCCGGGCCGGCCCTTCCATTGATGGAGGGTGGCACAGGCAGTGAGTCCCGAGATCAGTCCATGCCCGGATTTCTGCCCGACCGGCTGGAGGCCGGCACCCACAATATGGTCGGTGTGGCCGGACTTTTGGAGGGGCTGCGCTTTGTAAAACTCCGGGGCACAGCGGCCATCGGCGCCCACGAGCGGCAGCTGGCCGCCCGCATGGGCGAGGGGCTGGCCGGTATCCCGGGGATACAGGCGTTCCGGGCGGCCGACCCGGCCGACCAGATGGGGGCGCTGTCCTTCCGGGCGGCGGGGGAGGACTGCGAGGAGCTGTGCGGTCTGCTGGACGACATGGGCTTTGCCTTGCGGGCGGGACTGCACTGCGCCCCTCTGGCCCATACCACGGCGGGCACGCTGGAGACCGGAACGGTCCGGGCCAGTGTCTCCGCCTTTACGACGGTGAAGGAGGCAGAAAGGTTCATCCGCGCGGTGCGCGCGGTCATGGACCGCTGAACCAGGAATATCCCCGGCCCTGGCCCAGGGCCGGGGATATTTTCGTTCCCGGCCAAAATTCAGAAAAAATTCATCCTCCCGGGGTGAAATGCTGTTGCTATGTTCGCTGGAATATCGTATAATAACTTGATAAACTGTGCAGAGGGAGTGGCCCAGTTGAACGAACTATTACAGAATTTGATCGCGGACGGGCTGCCCGTCTATATGTCCATCCATATTACAGACCTGTTGGACATCGCCATTCTCTCCTTCGTGATCTACAAGCTGCTGTGGATGGTGCGCAAGAGCAGCTCCGGGCGGGTGCTGCGGGGCGTGGGACTGCTGCTGGTGGCCATGTGGCTGTCCTCCAAGTTCCAGCTGATCGCCACCAGCTTCCTGCTGAACAAGGCGGTGGAGTGGGGCATTTTGGCCCTGGTCATCCTGTTCCAGCCGGAGATCCGCAGCTTTCTGGAGCGGGTAGGCAGCAGCCGCCTGGCGGGGATGTTTGTCTCCCGCTATACTCCCAGCGCCGACGAGATGGAGAACGCCATCACACAGACCGTAGAGGCCTACACCTCCATGTCCCGGGACAAGGTGGGCGCGCTGATGGTTTTCGAGCGGCAGAATCTGCTGGACGGCGTGATAAAGACGGGGACACCTCTGGACTGCGCCGTGTCCGCCGAGCTTTTGAAGAATCTATTCTGGAACAAGGCCCCCCTCCACGATGGGGCGGTCATCGTCCGGAACGGTCGCATCGTGGGCGCGGGCTGCATGCTGCCCCTGTCCGGCAACGTGAATCTCAGCCGGGATCTGGGCATGCGGCACCGGGCCGGTATCGGCATCAGTGAACAGACCGACGCCGTGGTGGTCATCGTGTCGGAGGAGACAGGCTCCATCTCCGCCGCCGTGGGCGGCCTACTGAAACGGCATCTTGCGCCGGAGACCCTGGAGCGGCTGCTGCGCAACGAGCTGGCAGTCCAGGAGGGGGCCGATAAGAAGAACAGTCCGCTGCTGTCCTCCGTGTCCGGTCTGCTGGCCGGTCTGAGCAGAAAGGAGGAAGACGATGGTTAAGCTGCCTGTCCTGAAGGAGAGCAAGTGGGCCTATGTCCTGCTGTCCATTTTCCTGGCCGTGGTGTTTTGGCTGTATATCCGGGCGGAAAAAGACCCGGTAGGGGACGCGCGCATCCGGAACATCCCCGTTCAGGTCACCGGCTCCAGCGTACTGGCCAGCAAGGGGCTGACCGTCGCCGGCCTGTCCGCCGACCGGGTGAGCGCCACCATCCAGGGTCCCGCCAGTGTGCTGAGCGAAATGAGTCGGAAGAACATCACCGCCAGTGTGGACGTCTCCCGCATCGACGCCGCAGGAGAGCACACCCTGGCCTGCAGCATCGCGCTGCCGTCCAACGTGATGAATATCGAAAGCGCGGTCATTCAGGACCGCGAGCCGGAGACCATTACCGTCACCGTGGAAAAGCTGTACACCAACACCGTCCCCATCGAGTTCCAGCTGCAGGGCAGCGTGGCCAAGGGCTATCAGGCGGGCACCCCCACCATCGAGCCGTCGTCTGTCACCATCAGCGGCTCGGTGGAGCAGGTGAACCGGGTGGCCCGGGCCGTAGTGGTGCTGGAGGCCAAGGAGATGAAGGAGAAGTTCACCGGCGACCTGCCCATCAAGCTGCTGGACAGCAGCGGGGACGAGCTGAAGGATCTGGATGCGGAAGTCAGCTGTGACACCGCCTATGTGGTATATCCCATCGTGGTCGTAAAGGAGATCCCCCTTACGGTAAATATCGTGGCCGGCGGCGGCGCTACCGTGGATGACATCGCCGAGCCCCTGATCGTGCCCAGCAAGATCACCGTGGCGGGGACCAAGGAGGATGTGGAGCACCTCACCGAGATCTCTCTGGGCAGCATCGATCTGTCCAAGGTGGTGGGGACCAGCAACTTCACCTTCAACATCGACCTGGATCCCAGTCTGGAGAATGTCACCGGCATCACCGAGGCCAAGGTGACCGTTACCGTCAGCGGTCTGGACACCCGATCTTACGAGGTGGACAACATCAAGCTGCAGAACGTGCCCAGCGGCTACTCCGCCCAGTCGGATACCGAGGCTAAGACGGTGTATGTCCGGGGGGCGGCCGAGGAACTGGCCCTGATCGACAGCAGTCAGCTGCGCATCGTGGCCGACCTGAAGGACGTCACCGGCTCCGGTACCTACACGATCCCCGTGCGGGTGTATCTGGACGCGGCGGGCAGCGTGGGCGTCATCGGAGATTACAGCATCGTGGTCAGCGTGACCCGATAGGAATACCGGCGGAAGGCCGGAGCAATACACGGAGGGACCCATGAGTCAAAATGCGTTTGTGAAGAAAAGATTGGACGGGCACACCGTTCAGGTGTCGCTGATGCGGCAGATGGAGTGCGGCCTGAGCTGTATGGGCAGCGGCGGCTGCGACCACTGCGGCATGAAGCCCCAAGAGGAACTGCTGGCCCTAGCCAGCGACTCCGTCGGGGTCCAGCCTGGTGACATCGTAGAGGTGGACAGCCGGGCGGGCAGCGCCGTTGGTGTGTCCATGCTGGTATTTGTGTTGCCCATCGTGACCATGATCCTGGGCTATGTGCTGGGCCAGTCCACCCTGCATTTGGGGGAGGGGCAGGCCCTGCTGGCCGCGCTGGCTGGCCTGGACGTGGGCTTTCTGCCCGCCTGGGCCTATAACCGGGCGCTGACCAAAAAACAGGGCCCTGAATTCACGGTCGTGCGGCGGCTGAGCTGATGTTCGGCTATGTCAGGCCGGTGCGGGCCGAGCTGAAGGGAAAGGACTTTGACCTGTACCGCGCCACCTACTGCGGCCTGTGCCGCTGCATGAGAAGGGCCTGCGGCCCGCTGGCCCCTTTGTTCCTCAACTTTGATTTCAACTTTCTGGCCCTGCTCCTGTGGGAGCCGGAGGAGCGATTCACCCCCTGCACCGGGCGGTGCTGCGCCAATCCCGCGGTGAAGAAGCCCATGTGCCCGGACAGTCCGGCGCTGGAGCTGGCGGCCCGGGAGAGCATGATCCTTGCCTGGTGGAAGCTGCGGGACAGCGTGTCAGACAACGGCTTCTGGAAGGGGATGTCCGCCCGGAGCGTCGCTTTGACTGTCCGGACGGCGTACCGCCGGGCGGCGAACATCTGTCCCGACTTTGACCGTGCGGCCCGGGAGCAGCTGGCCCTGCTGGCCCAGCTGGAGAGGGAAAACTGCCCCTCCATGGACCGGGCGGCGGATGCCTTTGCCGGGCTGCTGCGGGCGGCTGCCCCTAAAAGCGGCGACCCCGTCCGCGACCGGGCGCTGGAGCAGCTGCTGTATCATCTGGGCCGGTGGATCTATCTGATCGATGCCCGGGACGATCTGGCGGAGGACCTAGCCGCCGGCCGGTACAATCCCATCGCCGCCCGGTTCGGGGCACAGGGGGACGACGAAGCCCTGAAGCTCACCCTGGACCGGTCGATCGATCTGGCGTGTTCGGCCTTTCAGCTGCTGGACTTTGGCTGCCGCACGGCTGTGCTGGAGAATATCCTTTATCTGGGGCTCCCTCTGGTGCAGCGGGCGGTGTTCGAGGGCAGCTGGCAGACCATCAAAAAACAGAAGATATGGAGAAGACACCCATGAAAGATCCCTATACCGTTCTCGGCGTCGGTCAGGACGCCACAGATGACGAAGTGAAGAAGGCGTACCGGGAGTTGGCGCGGAAGTACCACCCGGATAACTATGCCAACAACCCCCTGGCCGACCTGGCTGAGGAGAAGATGAAGGAGATCAACGAGGCCTACGACACCATCACCAAGATGCGCAGCGGCGGCTACCGCGGCGGCGCATCTGCCTCCTCCTACCAGAGCGGCTACCAGCAGCAGTACAGCGGCGGCACGGCGGAGTTCAGCCGGGTGCGCTCGTTCATCAACGCCGGCAACCTTCAGCAGGCTGAGGAGCTTTTGCAGAGCATCCCCGGGAAGAGCGGCGAGTGGTATTTCCTGGCCGGCAGCATCGCCTACCGGAAGGGCTGGCTGGACGAGGCGGGGCAGAATTTCCGTCTGGCTGTTCAGATGGAGCCCAACAACATGGAGTACCGTCAGGCCCTGAGCATGATGCAGGGCAGCGGGCAGGTCTACCGGCCCTACGGCTACTCCAGCAGTGTGGACGCCATGGACTGCTGCACCACCATGATGTGCTTGAACTGCCTGTGCGGGGGAGGGCACTGTTAAATGTCCCGCGGGATAGGACAAGGCCCCGCCAGCCGCACCGCTCTGGTGGGGGTGCTGGCTGCCGGCGGCCTGGCTGTGCTGTGGCTGGCCTGTCTGGTGCCCTCGGGATATACCGGAGTCACCGCGGCGGCGGGACTGTTCCCTGTGGCCGCCGTGCTGGTGGCCGGACGGACCGCGGGGTATCTGTGCTGGGCGGCGATCGCCCTGCTGGGGCTGTTCCTGCTGCCCAACAAGGCAGTGGCCCTGCTGTTCACCGTCTTTCTGGGGCTGTATCCAGTGGTGAAGAGCCGGATCGAGCAGTTCAGAGATCAGCTTCCCCAGTGGGGGCTGAAGCTGCTGTATTTCAATGCGGCGTTTGCCCTGGTCTGGCTGGGACTGCGGAGCCTGCTGGGGCTGAGCCTGCCGGAGTGGCTGTCCGGCCGCGCCTGGCTGCTGCTGCCCGCCGCCAATGTGGTGTTCGTGATCTACGACGTGGGGCTGTCCAAGCTGATCGCCCTGCTGGCCTGCCGCCTGGGCAGGCGATGAAACTATACTGACAAGAGGATGTGACCCGATATGGTCAAGAGCATGACCGGCTACGGCCGGGGAGAAGAGACCGCCCAGGGGACCACCGTCACCGTGGAGCTGCGGGCGGTGAACAACCGCTATCTGGACTGCACGGTCAAGATGCCCCGCACCTACATCTTTGCAGAGGACGCCCTGAAGGAGCTGGTGCAGAGCAAGGTCAGCCGCGGCAAGGTAGATGTATTTGTCAACGTGGCCCATGAGGGGGGCGACGATGTGACGGTCACCGTCAACGAGAGCCTGGCCCGGGCCTACGTCCGCGCCATGCTCCAGCTGGAGAGGCTTGGGGCCGAGGAGGGCAACCGCACCATCCTCAGCGACTATAAGACGGCCGATCTGGCCCGCTTTCCCGACGTGCTGACGGTCGAGAAGAAGGAAGAGGACCAGGACCAGGTGAAGGCCCTGCTGCTGGCCGCCCTGGATAGGGCCCTGGAGGACTTCAACACCATGCGTGCCCGGGAAGGGGAAAAGCTGAAGGCGGACATCCTGGGCCGGGCGGACACCATCGAGAGCCTGACCGCCAAGGTGGAGCAGCGCTCGCCGGAGACGGTAAAGGAGTACCGCAACAGGCTGGAGGTCAAGATGCAGGAGGTCCTTCAGAATACCCAGATCGACGAGAGCCGGCTGCTGACCGAGGCGGCCATCTTCGCTGATAAGGTGGCCGTGGACGAGGAGACCGTGCGTCTGCACAGCCACCTGTCCCAGCTGCGGGAGCTGCTGGGCAAGGGCGGCGCCGTGGGCCGCAAGCTGGACTTTCTGATCCAGGAGTTCAACCGGGAGGCCAATACCATCGGCTCCAAGTGCAGTGACATCCAGATCGCCCGCATCGTGGTGGACATCAAGGCCGAGATCGAGAAGATCCGGGAGCAGGTGCAGAACATCGAATAAGGGGGCTTCTGCGTGAAGCTGGTCAACATTGGATTCGGAAATATGATCTCCGCCCAGCGGCTGGTGGCCATCGTCAGCCCGGACTCCGCCCCCGTCAAGCGCATGATCCAGGAGGGGCGGGAGCGCGGCATCCTGATCGATGCCACATACGGCCGGCGCACCCGGGCGGTGCTGGTGATGGACAACGACCATCTTGTGCTGTCCGCCCTTCAGCCGGAGACGGTGGCGGGCCGCCTGAACGGCGAAGAGCGGGATGAGGAAGAGGAGGAAAAGCAAGCGTGAATCTGGGCAAGAGAAAGGGGCAGCTGATCGTGCTGTCCGGCCCCTCCGGCGTGGGCAAGAGCACCGTGATCGCCGAGCTTTTGGGCCAGAGAGAGAACATATACTTTTCCGTGTCCTACACCACCCGGTCGCCCCGGGTGGGGGAGCAGGACGGCGTGAACTACAATTTTGTCACCCGTGAGGAATTCGAGGGAATGATCCTGCGGGGAGAGCTTCTGGAACACGCCGAATATGTCAATCATTACTATGGCACGTCCCTCAAGCTGATCCGGGAAAAGCTGGAGGCCGGGGTGGACGTGCTGCTGGACATCGAGGTGCAGGGGGCGGCCAAGGTGCGTCAGCGCTGTCCGGACGCCCTGTTCATCTTCATCATTCCCCCCTCCTTCGAGGAGCTGTCCCGCCGGCTGCACCGGCGGAATACGGACAGCGAGGAGGTCATCCAGGGCCGTCTGGAAAAGGCCAGGGTGGAGTTCCAGCAGGTACACAACTATGATTATCTGGTGATCAACGACAAGGTCTCCGGCGCTGTGGCCGAGATCGAGGCCATCCTGACCGCGGCGGAGTGCCGCGTGGACAACCGCAGACAGATCCTGGACCGGTTTACCTGAACTGTTTCCGTTTTTCTCCCCCGGGAGGAAACGGTTTACCATCCCCAGTGCGGAAAAAATGATTAAAGGAGAGTAATGACCTATGATGCTGTATCCCGCTATGAAAGACCTGCTGGCCAAGGTGCCCAGCCGCTATGAGCTTGTGAACGTGGTCGCCTGCCGCGCCCGGCAGATCGCCAACGAGGCCGAGATGGCCGGCGAGCCTCTTGAGGATAAGCCCGTCACACTGGCCCTGCACGAGGTGGCGGACGGTCAGCTGGAGGTAGAGGACCCCCAGCTGTAACGGTGGAGCAGAAAGGCAAGCCCGGGGCTGAGGCCCCGCGCTTGCTTTGCCTTGTCAGGAGTGTTGAGGGGGATCGAGAGCATGGAAAAGCTGCTGGCCAGGGTAGCGGTGTCAAAGGCCGTCTATGCCATCGACCGCCCTTATGACTATCTGGTGCCCGAGCCGCTGGAGCAGACCGTCTGCCCCGGGAAACGGGTGCTGGTGCCCTTTGGAAGAGGCAACCGCGGAACAGACGGCATGGTGCTGGCCCTGGAGCGGGTAAAAAGCTGGAACGGCCCGGCCCTGAAGGCGATACAGGCTGTGCTGGACGACCAGCCAGTGCTGGACGAGAGGGGGCTGAAGCTGGCCCTGTGGCTGCGGGAGCGGTGCTTCTGCACCGTATACGACGCAGTAAAGGCCATGCTGCCTGCGGGGCTGTTCTTCGCCCTGCAGGACTGCGTCTGCCTGACGGATGGAACAGACCGTGAGGCGGCCTATGCTGCTGCCGGCGGGGACCGGGGCGCCTTGTACCTGGCTGAGCTGCTGCTCAACTGGGGCGGCAGGGGAGAGCTGGGTGAGATCCGCGCGGCCTTTGGGGTGAGAGACCCTGATCCCGCCATCAAAAAGCTGATCGACGCCGGTGCGGCCCGCCTTGAGACCACGGCCCAGCGGGGCGTGGGGGACAAGACGGAAAAGCTGGCGGTGCTGGCCGTTCCGGCGGAGGAGGCCATGGCCCAGGCCGCGCCCTCCCGGCGCCGTGCCCCCCTGCGCTACGCGGTGGTAGAGCTGCTGTGTTCCCTGGGGGCGGTGTCAGCCAAGGAGCTGTGCTATTACACCGGGGCATCCATGGCCACGGTGAAGGCCCTGGAGAAGGCGGGACTGCTGACCCTGGAAAAGCAGGAGGTCCTGCGCCGGGTGTCCCTGGTCGATGTACCGCCCGCCGGGCCGATCACCCTGAATGAGGAGCAGCAGGCGGCTCTGGACGGGTTGGATGGACTGACCCAGAAGGGGGAGTCCGCCGCGGCCTTGCTGTACGGGGTCACCGGCAGCGGAAAGACGCTGGTGTATATCTCGCTGATCCAAAGGCTGCTGGCCCGGGGAAAAACGGCCCTGGTGCTGGTGCCGGAGATCGCCCTGACTCCCCAGCTGCTGCGGATATTTGCCTCTTACTTTGGAAATGAGGTGGCCGTGCTGCACAGCTCTCTGCGGGCTGGCGAGCGGTATGACGAGTGGAAACGCATCCGCCGGGGCGAAGCCCGGGTGGTGCTGGGCACCCGTTCTGCGGTGTTCGCGCCCCTGGACGATCTGGGCGTGATCGTGATCGATGAGGAGCAGGAGAGCAGCTACAAGTCGGAAAACACCCCCCGCTACCATGCGGTGGATGTAGCCAAATACCGCTGCGTGCAGCACAACGCCCTGCTGCTGCTGGGCTCGGCCACCCCTTCGGTGGAGACCATGTACCGGGCCCGGCAGGGGATCTACCACCTGTTTCAGCTGAAAAACCGCTTTAACCGGCAGGCTCTGCCTCAGGTGACGGTAGTGGATATGAAGGAGGAGCTGCGCCGGGGAAACGGCGGCGCCCTCAGCGAGCCCCTGCGGCAGGGTATTTTGGACAACCTGGAACGGGATGAGCAGACGATCCTGTTCCTCAACCGCCGGGGGGCAAACCGCATGGTCTCCTGCGGGCAGTGCGGCCAGGTGCCCACCTGTCCCCGCTGCTCCGTCCATCTGACCTATCACTCCGCCAATGGCCGCCTGATGTGCCACTACTGCGGCCACTCGGAGCTCCTGCCAAGAGCCTGCCCCGCCTGCGGGGGAGATTTGAACTTCATCGGCGTGGGCACCCAGCGGGTGCAGGAGGAATTGGAGGAAACCTTCCCCGGCATGGAGGTGCTGCGGATGGACACCGACACGGTCTCCGCCGCCCACCCCCATGACGAGCTCCTGGAGCGCTTCCGCAAAAAGCGGGTGCCCGTTCTGGTGGGCACCCAGATGGTGGCCAAGGGGCTGGATTTTGAAAATGTGACCTTGGTGGGGGCGGTGGCCCCCGACCTGGGGCTCTATGTAGACGACTTCCGGGCGGCGGAGCGCACCTTCTCCCTGCTGACCCAGGTAGTCGGCCGGGCCGGCCGGGGAGAGAAGACCGGCCGGGCCATCATTCAGACTTACACCCCGGAAAACGATGTTATCCGCTTTTCCGCCCGGCAGGACTACGACCGCTTTTATGAGACGGAGATCCAGATGCGCCGCCTGCGGGGCTATCCGCCCTTCCGGAACGTGTTCGTGATCACCGCCTCCGGGGTGAACGAGGGCGCGGTGCTGCGCTGTGCCGTCCGTTTCCGACAGGCGCTGGAGCGCGGGCTGCACGCCTTACCGGAGCAGCCTTGGCAGCTGCTGGGGCCCGCTCCCGCGGCAGTGGCCAAGGTGAACGACCGCTACCGCTACCGCCTGACCCTGACGGCGGGAAATACTCACCCCCTGCGCGCCCTGTTGGCCCAGCTGCTGCGGGCGGCACAGCAGGACAAAGAAAATCGCGGGGTATCCGTCTTTGC
Source organism: uncultured Oscillospiraceae bacterium (assembly GCA_934659475.1). Taxonomy (GTDB): domain Bacteria; phylum Bacillota; class Clostridia; order Oscillospirales; family Oscillospiraceae; genus Lawsonibacter. The sequence continues at coordinate 621 of CAKUHX010000006.1, read as the reverse complement.
CGACGTGGACCCCTACAACGGATAAGGAGAGATCGACTATGGCCATCTGTAAGATCCTGACGGATAAGGACCCTGTTCTGCACAAGGTATGCCACCCCGTTACCCGGTTCGACGACCGGCTGGCGGACCTGATGGACGACCTGCGGGAGACGCTGACCGATGCCTGCGGCATGGGCCTGGCCGCCCCTCAGATCGGTATCCTCCGCCGGGCTGTGGTCGTCGTTATCAGCGAGGAAGGCGACATGCTTGAACTGATCAACCCCGAGATCGTAGACCAGAGGGGAGAGCAGGACGGCCTGGAGGGCTGCCTGTCTGTGCCCGGTAAGTGGGCCTATATCAAGCGCCCGGAGTGGGTCAAGGTGAAGGCCCAGGACCGGGACGGAAACTGGTTCGAGGCCGAGGGCGAGGGCATCGTGGCCCGGTGCTTCTGCCATGAGCTGGCCCATCTGGACGGCCATCTGTATACCGAGCTGGCCGACCGGATCTACACCACGGAGGAGCTGGAGGCTCTGGAGGAGCAGCAGGAGGAGAAGTAATGCGCATCGTTTTTATGGGCACGCCGGAGTTCGCCGTGCCCTGCCTTGAGGCGCTGGTGGCCGCAGGCCACGATGTGGTCGGCGT
>CAKUHX010000005.1 GCA_934659475.1 uncultured Oscillospiraceae bacterium | reverse complement strand
TCATGGCGATCGACTACGGCGACGCCCATACCGGCGTGGCCATCTCAGACCCCACCGGCTTTCTGGCCGGCACCGCCACCACCATCAACAGCCGGAAAGAGGATGTGGTGCTGGAGGAGCTGGCCCGCATCGCCCGGGAGAACGGGGTAGAGGAGATCGTGATGGGTTTTCCCAGAAATATGGACGGCACAGAGGGCCCCCGGGCCCAGCTCTACCGCGCCTTTGCGGACAAGGTGGCCCAGGCCACGGGGATGACCCCCGTCCTGTGGGACGAGCGGCGCACCACGGTGGACGCCCACCGCATCCTGTTCCAGGCGGGGAAGAACGGGAAGAAGAGGAAAAAAGTTGTGGACGCTGTGGCGGCCTCGCTGATCCTGGAGGGGTATTTGGACTTCCGGCGGCTGCGGGGCGGAAGCGGCGGACAGAAGGAGGAGCACACATGACCTTTGGACTGAACGTGGTGTACACCCTGAAGCCCGGCAAGCGGGCGGAGTATCTGGAGGCCCTGCACCGGGCGGGGATGCCCGAGATGGTGCGGAAGGAGGAGGGGTGTTTGGGCTATGACTACTATCTGGACGCTCAGGATCCGGACAAGCTGCTGCTGGTGGAGCGGTGGGAGAGCCGCGCTGCCCAGCAGCTGCACCTGCGCCAGCCCCATATGGCGGCGGCCATCGCCATGAAGCGGGACTATGTGGCCGACACCGTTCTCACCTGCTACGAGGTGGAGTGACCGGGACCTGATCCATGCGCCGTCTGCGTTTGCGGCACTATTTTGGAAAGAAGGGATTTCTCTATGAGGATCAGAACCGTATGGGCCGTCTATTTCAGCGGCACCGGCACCACCGAAAAGGTGGTCACCGCAGTGGCAAAGGACATAGCCAACGCCTTGGGGGCGGAGTATGACAGCTTCAGCTTCGATCTGCCCAAGAGCCGGGAGGGGGAGCTGACCTTCGGGCCCGAGGATCTGGTGGTATTCGGCGTGCCTGTGTACGCCGGGCGGGTGCCCAACCTGCTGCTGCCCTATATCCAGAATAAGGTGAAGGGGCAGAGCACTCTGGCTGTCCCCGTGGTGCTGTATGGAAACCGGAACTTTGACGACGGACTGATGGAGCTGCGCAATGTGCTGTTCCAGAACGGATTCCGTCCCTTTGCCGCCGGGGCCTTCGTGGGGGAGCACTCCTTCTCCAGGATACTGGGTGCCGGGCGGCCGGACGGCGAGGATATGGCGCTGGCTGCCCAGCTGGCGGCGAAGGCCGCCGGGTCGGCCGAGGAGATGTCCCAGCCGCCGGAGCAGCCTGTGGCCGTGGAGGGCTGTGACCCCATCCGCCCCTACTACACCCCCCGTGACCGCCACGGCGAACCCATCAAGGACTTTTTGAAGGCTAAGCCGGTCACCGACCCGGACAAGTGCATCCGCTGCGGCCTGTGTGCCCGCCTGTGCCCCATGGGCTCCATCGACCCCCAGGATGTATCCAATGTGGTGGGCAAGTGCATCAAGTGCTGTGCCTGCGTGAAGAAATGTCCCGCCGGGGCCAAATATTTCGACCACCCGGGGTATCTGTACCACCAGCACGAACTGGAGGAGCAGTACGCCGGGCGGCGGGCCCCCAGCAAGATCTTTTTCTGAATCACACATAGCGGCCCGCCTTCCTTTACCCGGAAGGCGGGCCGCTGCGATACAGGAGGATGAACGCCCCGGTCCGCTGATGCGGACCGGGGCGTTTTTGGGAAGAGATGCTGGGGAGAAAGGAATATGAAAGAATCGGGAGACGATCAGATGTGCTTTTTCAGAACGGCCAGGAATTTGCGGCAGTCATCGGGGTAGATGGCGCCCATGTTGGCCACCTGGAACATGTTCATAGCCAGATACTTGCCCTTGCCGGGATAGACGGTATAGCCGTCGTCAGCCATATTCTTCACGAACTCGGTCACGTCCTTCCCCTCGGGCAGGAAGACGGAGGTGACGGTGTTGGCCATCTGCTCCTCGGGCAGCAGGAACTTCAGCCCCATCTCCTTCATGCCGTCGCGCAGGATCTTGGCGCACTCCTGATACCGGGCGATGCGGCCGGCCAGAGTCTCCCGGTCCAGGGTCCAGTCCAGGGCGGCGTCCAGAGCCCAGAACAGGGTGACGTTGGGGGTGTTGGGGGTCTGATGGCACTTCTTGGCCATGGCGTAGTGCTTGCCCAGGTTCAGGTATACGTTCTTGCCCTGCTCGGCGGGAACGCTCTGCAGCAGGTCCTCCTTGGCGCAGACATAGGCGGCGCCGGGGAAGGCACCCAGGCACTTGCCGCCCACGCTGGTGCAGATGTCGATGTTGTTGTTCACAACATCGATGAACTGGCCGGCGGCGGCGCTGACGCAGTCCACGAACAGGCGCTTGCCGTACTTCTTGGCCAGCAGGCCCACCTCGTGCACGGGGTTGATCATGCTGGTGGAGGTCTCGTGGAACACCATGCAGATGAAGGTGATGGCGGGGTTCTCCTTCAGGGCCTGCTCCACCTGGGCCATGTCAAAGGTGTTGGCCCAGCCCGGCTCGATGCGCACGGTGGGAACGTTGTACTTGGTCAGGATCTCGTCCAGACGGCCGCCGAACTCGCCGTTGTTCAGCAGCAGGGCCATATCGCCGGGCTTGAACACGGAGCTGAGGCAGGTCTCATTGGCGGAGGTGCCGGAGCCGGAGATCACCAGAGAGTAATAGCTGTCGTCAGCCTGGAACAGGCGCTTGATCTTCTCCTGCAGGCCGGCGAACATCTCTTCAAATTCGGGACTTCTGTGGCAGATGTCGTAGTGCATCAGCGCTTCACGGACGGGGGCTTCGACCATAACGGGACCGGGGCTGAACAGCAGAGACTTCATACTATGTACCCTCTTTCTTGTCATTGGCCCGGCCCGCGGCGGACGCGGGGCGGCGGGCGGCTTTTATGTTCCGGCGGGAACAGCCCCACCGTTTGGCCACATCATAGCATCTGAATGTGCGTTTGTCAACATTTTAATGTGGTTATTTTTGCGCTTTGGAAATAAAATGAATTAAAAAAGTGAATAAGCACGAAATATGGAACAGGCCGAAAGAATAAACAAGCTAAAATGACGGAACTCCGCGCAAAAATGTGCGCAAAACAACATTACATGAAGGAAACGATGCAAAACGCGGCGCTGCGGCGCGCATCCACCCACCGGCGGGCGAAAAAAAGAGGGCTTTTCATAGAATTAAAGGTGGCTTTTTGCTAAAAATCAGGTATAATGGGAAAGACGTCTGCCGCAGTCCGGACAGCGGCGGACCGGGCGGCGGCAGACTGCCGCCGGATATGGAGGTGCGGCAATGCAGCAGATAAGACGGGAGGACATTCGGAAGCTCCTTCACAGCACGGGCTTTGTCAACGTTCAGGAGCTGGTAAGCCGGTTCGGTGTGTCGTCAGAGACCATCCGCCGGGATCTGGAGGCCATGGAAAAGGACGGGCTGGTGCGCCGCATCCACGGCGGCGCGGTGAGCACGCAGCCTCTGGTGAGCGAGTTTGCCTATACCATGCGCCGACAGATCCATACGCCGGAAAAGCAGGCCATCGCCCGGGTGGCGGCCGGTCTGGTCTGTGACGGCGATACCCTGCTGATCGCCCCCGGTACCACCACGCTGGAGATCGCCTCCTGTCTGCGCCAGCGGACAGACCTGACGGTGATCACCAACTCCCTGCCCGCGGCTATGGAACTGGCCGGGGCCCCGGGGATCCGCCTGTTTTCTCTGGGCGGACAGCTGAGCGGAGATGACTTTGCCACCTACGGTGTCACAGCGGCCCAGACGCTGGCCATGTTCAACGCCACCAAGCTGATCATCGGCGTGGGCGGCATCACCCCCCACCGGGGCCTGACCGACTACCGGATGGACGAATCCACCCTGCTGCGGCTGTTCACCGAGCGGGCCGACTGCATCATCGGGATCGCCGACCACAGTAAATTCGGCGTGACCGCCAGGTACAATATCTGCCCTGCGAGCCGGCTGGATCATCTGATCACCGACTCCGGCACGCCGGAGGAGCTGTACCGCCCCTATCGGGAGATGGGGGTCCAGGTGCATGTGGTGGAGCCCGAGGGGCTGGAAGAGTGAAAAAATAAACGGGGAGCCGCGTATCGCGGCTCCCCGTTTATGGTGAGAGTCATTGGTCCATAAAGCGATAAAGCTCTTCAGCTGTGGGCAGGGCGGTCAGGGCGCCGTAGCGGGTGGCAGTCAGGCAGCCCGCGGCGTTGGCAAAGCGTACGATCTCTGCGATGTCTTCCGGCGGGATCGCCGGCAGGGTCTGCCGGGTATGATCACCCAGGCGGGATAGAGCGGCCCCGAAGAAGGAGTCGCCGGCCCCGTTGGTGTCCACAACGGCAGCATGATAGCCCGGAACAGCGCCGCAGCCGCCTGGGCAGCGGTAAAAGGCCCCCCCTGCCCCCAGAGTGACGAAGACCAGTGCGGGCCCTGCATCCATCAGAAGAGCGGAGCCTTTCTCAAGATCGTCCGTTCCGGTCAGCAAGATCATTTCCTCACCGGAGACCTTAAGAATGTCTGCGTAGGGCAGGAGCCCTTTCATAGTACGAACAGCCTGAGTCTGGTCCGTCCAGAGGGGCTGGCGGTAGTTGGGGTCGTAAGAGATCATGCATCCCGCACGGCGTGCCGTCTCTAAGGCAAAGAGGGTGGCACTTCTGGCGGGCTCGTCAGTCATGGACAGAGAACCTATGTGAAACAGTTTTGTGTTGCACAGTTTCTCTGTGTCAATATCCCCGGGCTCCAGCATAATATCGGCCCCAGGCTGGCGGTAGAATGTGAAGGTCCGTTCACCGCTGCTGTCCAGATGGACAAAAGCCAATGTAGTGTGAGCGCTGTGGGACACGGACAAAGAACTTGTGTCTATGCCGCGCGCATCCATGACTCCGCGCAGAAAGCTGCCAAAGCCGTCCGCTCCCACTTTCCCGAAAAAGGATACCCGTTTGCCCAGCAGGGCCATCTGAGCCAGCAGATTCAGGGGGGCGCCCCCGGGGTTTTGGGTGTACATGGGGATACCGTGTTCGGCGGCTTGAGGGGTGAAGTCGATCAGGATCTCCCCCAGTGCGACGGCGTCGTACATCGTGCTTTTCCTCCTGACTTTTGATCGTTTTCACTGCTCCTGGTCCCCATTTGTGTTCCGTATCGGAGGTATGCCCGGCGTCCCCGGCTCCTGCGGGGGATGGAGAACACAAAATAGGGCATGGAGTTTCGATCTTACTGTACGTCGATCAAGATCTTCATGGCCTTTTCCGGGTTCTGATCGATAAAGCGGTAAGCATCCAAATACTCCCGAAAGGGGAAGTGACGGCTCATCAGAGGCTCCAGATGCACGAGCCCCTGTTCAACGAAGCGGATCGCGTCCACATAGTCCTCGTGCCGGTACATCATGGTGGTATTCAGATCCAATTCATGGTCGTTCAGCACAGCAAGGTCCACATTGGCCATTTTGCTGAACACGGCGACCAGGATGATCAAACTGCCTTTCCTGGCGCTGCGGATGGCCCAGTTCATGGTGGCGTCATTGCCGGCACAGTCATAGATCACGTCTGCCTTGTCAGAGCCAAAGGCCCGGGCGAACTCGGCATCCAGATCCTGAGTGGAGACATTCACAGTATAGTCGGCTCCGACCGCTTTGGCAATAGAGAGGCGGTAGTCGGACATGTCAGTGATCAGTACCTCCGCGGCACCCATAGCCTTGCAGGACTGGAGCAGCAGGATACCGATCGGACCTGCCCCCATGATCGCGACCTTGGCACCGTTCATATCAGGAAAGCGCCTGGCCGCGTGTACGGTAACGGCCAAAGGCTCGATCATGGCCCCTTGGTCGAAGGTCATACCGTCAGGCAGACGGGTCACCTTGGACTCATCCGCTGCAAAGTATTCGCTGGCAGCGCCCGTGGTCTGGAACCCCATGACCTTCAGGCTTTCGCACAGATTATACTTTCCGTGGGTGCAGGGATAGCATTTTCCGCAGAATACCTGGGGTTCGATCGTGACCCTGTCGCCTGGGCGGAACCGGTGAACGTCGCTGCCCACTTGTTCTACGATGCCGGAGACCTCATGTCCCTGGGTAACGGGGTAGCGGGTGAATGGGTGCTTTCCGTGATATACATGGATATCAGATCCGCAGATGCCGATCCGCATGATGCGGATCAGTACATCGCGGCTGCCGACCGGGGGGATATCGACCTGCCGGAATTCGATCGTCCCGGGACTTGTCATAACTTGCTGGAGCATATTGTACTTCCTCCTTCCGGCGTTCAGGGCTCCACCACCACTTTGATGGAGTCGTCTGCCATCTGCCGCAGAATGGCGGCTTCTGTTTGTTCCACTGGGTAGCTGTGGGTGATCAGCGGGGCGAATTGGAGGCGGCCGCTGTTGATCAGGTCCACGGCCCGCTGATGGGTGTCCGGATTGATCTTAGAGCCTACGATCCGCAGTTCCTTTTGATAGACATCATCCAGACTGAGCGGGTGGACGGTCCCGGTTTTCGGCACACTGAACAGCAGTATGGTCGCTCCGGGCTTTGCGGCCGCCATAGCCTGGGCCGTGGCAATGGTATTGCCCACGCATTCGATCACGATATCAGCCCCTGCCGTTCCCAGAAGCTGCTGCAGCTGTTGGGGGAGGGGAACTGCGGTGGGATCCACCGCATGGTCTGCCCCCAACTGCAGGCCGATCTCGCGGCGGTAGGACACTGGCTCGCTGAGCACGATGCGGGATGCCCCCGACATTCGCGCGAGCTGCACCATCATCAGGCCGATGGCGCCGCCGCCGATCACGCATACGGTGTCGCCGGGTCGGATCTCGGCCCGGTCAATACCGTGCAGACAGCAGGCAAGAGGTTCCGCCATAGCGCCGTGGCGCAGAGGAACACTGTCAGACAGAAGGAAGCACTGCTGCTGCGGGGCGTAGCAGTACTCCGCAAAGCCGCCGTTCCTTGTAACTCCAATAGCCTGAAGGTTTTGGCACAGCTGCTTTTGCCCCCGGCGGCAGAAGGAGCATTCTCCGCAATAGATGTTGGGGTCCACGGTGACATGGTCGCCGGGAGAGAAACGGTCCACCGCTGTCCCTGTTTGGACGATGATACCGGAAAACTCATGCCCCAGGACCACCGGAGGGTGCACCTCCGCCGAACCCTTGCTGCCATGATAGATATGTACGTCTGTGCCGCATACGCCGCAGGCAGCGACCTTGATCAGTACCTCGTCCGGCGCCAACGGATGTTCCGGAAGCTCCCGGATCTCAAATTTCTGGTCTCCTAAAAAATAGCAGCCTTTCATGGTCGTTCCTTTCTGGATCTACTGGCGTTCCGCCAGAGGCTCCAACTCGTCGGTATGCAGCTTTACGCCGCTGTCTCTGAGCTTTTGCTGGAGCAACTCTATGTCGATCTGGGGGAGATCTGCGCTGATGCTGGCAGCAAGGCCTGCGGCCTGGCCTGTCACGGCGCAGGGAGGGATGACCCGCATGATGTCCCACATGTCGCCGGCGGCCGATACACAGCGGCCGGCCACGGCCAGATTGCGGCAGTGCTTTCCGTGAAGCGCGGAAAAGGGGACCTCATATACAGGACCGGCCTTGCGCCAGTCCGATACCATACCGATGCTGTCCTGAAAATGGGTGAACGCTTCCTGTTCGCCCAATTCGTGGATGCCCCGCAGGCGGCGGGTCATCCGGATCATGGGGATCGAGGCCAGGGTGGACAGGGCGTGACGGCGGGAAACACCGCCCTTTTTCAGATGATCTTCAAGACTTTTCTCGTGGGAGGAGCACACCATCTCTGACAGCTCTCTCCCATCCAGCCCCACAAAACGCGCGGAACTGATCGCCGGCGCCTCTTCTCCCGGGCGGACAAGGTCAGACACCCCGAATACCCGCAGCTTGTACTCTCCGTCGATGGTCTCATAGTACCATGCCGCCAGAGGGTTGCCGGCGGTGTTAACGACGGTCTCCTCCCCGGCCAGGGCGCATAGGTCGGCATCGCCGGTGGCATCCACGAAGGCGCGGCCCCGGATGAATTGGCGGCCGGATTTGTTTTCGATAAAAATGCCGTCGATCACATCTCCGCTCTTTGCCACTCCGCAGACCGATGTCCCATAAAGGATCTCTACGCCGCTCTCCCGCAGGAGCTGTTCCATGAGAACGGCGAAGACTTGACCGTTGTACTGCACTTCGAATCGCTGATCCCGGCGCTTTGCCTCCATGCCGGGCTCCAGCCAGGCGGAGGGATAGCGGTCCTCCCAGCCGTGACGGATGGACAGGCGCAGCAGCTCTTCGGCGATCCCATGGCAGACCTGACGGCCCATTCCATCGCAGATGGGCAGGTATACCACGATAAGGCCCAGAGTGGCAAGGCCGCCCAGACCGAACATCCTTTCCGTCAGCAGCACACGGCTGCCATTTTGCGGATCCGTAAAGGTCGGTCGATCGGCCAGGAATGCAACGATCTGCTCGTAGAGACCGTCGGTCAAATTATAAGTGGTCACATAGCTCTTGACCTGCTCCAGAGCGACCTGCTTCAAAGCGGCCATATCCTCCTCGGACAGGGTATAGAAGGTCACGCCAGCCTCTTCCAGAGCCTTTTTGGCAATATCCTGGCCCTCCAGCTGCTGCTCGGAGAACCACAGACCGGCGTTATAGGCCTCTTCCGACATGATGGTCTGCTGCTCGGGGGTCAGCTCCTCCCAGATCTTCTGGCTCATCAGGAAGCAGCCGGGGGCGGTGGTGTGGGCGGTCAGGGTGCAGTAGGGGCAGACCTCCTGCATGCTGTAGCTGTACAGGGACTCCAGATTGGTCTCGGTGGCCTCCAGAATGCCGCTGGACAGGGCGGAGTAGGCGTCAGACAGCCCCACAGAGGTGCCGACAGCGCCGCAGGCGTCCCAGAAATCAGCGTACACAAAACCGGGAACGCGGACCTTCAGCCCCTTCAGGTCGGCAAAGGACTGCACGGGGCGGGTGCTCATCAGCTGGCGGGGAGCTTCGATCCAGGCCAGGTTCAGCACCTTGATGCCGCCCTCGGCGACCTTATCACACATGCCTTTGAAAATGTCGGAGTTGCTGAACTCCAGCGTCTTTTCCACGGAGTCGAAGGTGTAGAAAATGTTGCACAGCATCATGTCAGGGCAGCCGTAGTCGCTGGTGAAGTCGGCGGCTCCGCCCAGCTCATTGCCGGGGTGGAACTCACAGCGGATAGAGCCGCCGGAGCGCTCTTCCACGGCCTCAGCCATGCGCTGGAAGGCCTGGCCGCGCACATCGTCCGCAGTGCCGGCCCAGGTAAATTTCAGGACCAGAGGCTTCTCCGCAGTGTATACAGCCTCCGAGTTCTCGCCGCTTTGGGAGCTTTGGCCTCCTGTGGGGGTGTCATCCTTTTCCCGCAGGCGCACAGGGACAGAGTCATGCACAGCGCAAGCAGCAAAGCCAGAGTCTTTTTCATGCGTCCTTCCTCTTCTCATTTCTTTTTGTTTTGGACCGGGGATAAGGTTCTGCCTGATCCTGAAAACAACCATATCATAGTTGCTGATATATGTAAATTACTTTAAAAAGTTTTTGGGGAATAAATAGGTAAATTGGATATTAACACAAAAAATCTTGTAAAAATTTGGCGATTTGCCTATTCCCAAGAGGGGCGCTCCTGAATTATACTTAAAATTGATTTTAAAAAGTGGGGGCATGATCAAAATGAACCGCAGCGATCTGTTTTGGGAGACACCGAAGTTGACCCCGCAGGAACTGAAGAATATCAACCGATGGAAGATCTATGATCACTTGTACCAGACAAAAAAGACCTCGAAACAGGAGATCGCGCAGGCCCTTGGACTGAGCATCCCGACAGTGACACAGAGCCTGAATGTATTTATTGAACGGGGCTTTGTGAAAAACTACGGGGAAGCGGAGTCCACCGGGGGGCGAAGAGCGCAGATATTCGGTTTCCATGCCATGGCCCGCGTGGCCGTGGGGGTGGAGGTGCTGAAGGAGGGGGTGCAGATCGTAGCCGTTGACCTGTACGGGACGATCCTCAGCGAGGACTACTGGCAGATACCTTTTGAAAATCAAGATGGGTATTACAGAGAGCTGTGCCGACGCATCAACCGCTTTTCAGAACAGCTGCACTGCACGGAGGAACAGGATCTAGGCGTGTGCATCACCATCCAGGGATTAGTGTCCTCTGACGGTGAGACCATTACTTTTTCTGAGATCCTGAACAGTACAGGGGTCAGCCGCCGGATGTACCAGCAATATCTGACGATGCCGTGCAAGCTGATGCACGATACGGAGGCGGCGGCTCTGGCCGAGGTGTGGCACCGACCCGACATTGGAAATGCGGTCTATTTGGCACTGAACCGGAACTTTGGCGGGATCCTGATCGTGAACGGGCGCGTATTCAATGGGGGGGAGCTGAGCAGCGGAATCATTGAGCATATGTGCATCGATCCGGACGGCCCCCTGTGCTATTGCGGAAAACAGGGCTGTGTTGAAACGTTCTGCTCCGCCAACAGTCTGCGCAGTGCAGCACAGATGGATCTGGGTACCTTTTTTGAAAGGATGCACGGGGGCGACCCGCGCTGCTGTAAAATATGGCGCAACTATCTGCACAAGCTGGCCCTGACCATCGATAATATCCGGATGATCATCGACTGCGAATTCATCCTGAGCGGATACCTGCTGGAATACATGAACGAGGATGACATCCAGCGGCTGACTCGTTATGTGAAGGAACAGTGTGCTTTCGATTCACCTGATTTCTCTCTGCGGCTGGGAAGATATGGCAGCAAATCGGCCTCTTTGGGTGCGGCGATATCTCTGATCGAGGATTTTCTGGACCATATCAACTGGTAAGTGAAAAAAGCTCCCCTCCATATTTGTTGAAAAAGCAAAAAAATCAGTTGCCACGGCCCCCTCCACCCGTTATAATAAAACTCAGTTTTGTCTGCTATCACGTTACTACGAGGAGATCGGGAGGGATCGCACCATGGATCATGGTAACAACAAAAAAGGGAACGGCTGGGCGCTGCTGCCGTTCCTGATCTTCATCGCCATTTATCTGGGAGCCGGGCTGATCTTACAGCGCCAGGGGGTAGGGATGGCCTTCTATCAGTTCCCCTCCGTCACCGCCATGTTCATCGCGGTGGTGGCCGCCTTCTGTATGGGGCGGGAGAGCCTGGATGAGAAGTTTACCATCTTCGCCCGGGGGGCCGCCAACGAAAATGTGCTGACCATGCTGATGATCTATATCCTGGCCGGGGCTTTCTCCACGGTGGCCAAGTCCATGGGCGGCGTGGACGCCACGGTGAACCTGGGCCTGTCCGTCGTCCCGGTGCAGCTGCTGGTGGCCGGTATGTTCGTGATCTCCGCCTTTCTGGGCACGGCCACGGGCACCTCTGTGGGCACGATCACGGCCCTGGTACCCATCGCCGTGGGCCTGGCCAGCGAGAGCGGCCTGAGCGTGCCCCTGATGCTGGGGGCCTGCGCAGGCGGCGCCATGTTCGGCGACAACCTGTCCATGATCTCCGACACCACCATCGCCGCCACCAAGACCCAGGGCGTGGCCCTGAAGGACAAGTTCCGGGTCAACTTCTACATCGCTCTGCCCGCCGCCCTGATCACTCTGGTGGTGCTGCTGACCGTGGGCAGGGGGGCGGCTGCCGTGATCGCCCCCCGAACGGTGGAGCTGCTGAAGGTGATCCCCTATATTCTGGTGCTGGCGCTGGCCGTCATCGGCGTCAACGTGTTCCTGACCCTGACCATCGGCATCTTCTCCGCCGGCGTCATCGGCATGGCCAGCGGCAGCCTGACTGTGTTCACCTTCGCCCAGGATATCTGGAACGGCTTTACCGGCATGAGCGAGGTGTTCTTCCTGGCCCTGTTCTGCGGCGGCATCTCGGAGCTCATCGCCCACAACGGCGGCATCGTTTGGCTGATCGAAAAGCTGCGGAAGATGATGCACGGGGGCAAGTCCGCCCAAGTGGGCATGTCGGTGCTGGTGTCTCTGGCCGACTGCGCCACCGCCAACAATACCGTGGCCATCATCCTGTGCGGCAATGTGGCCCACGACATGAGTCGGGAGTTCAAGGTGGATCCCCGGCGCACCGCCTCTCTGCTGGACGTGTTCTCCTGCGTGTTCCAGGGGATCATCCCCTACGGCGCCCAGCTGCTGATGGCCGCGTCCCTGACCACCACCACCTACGGCATCGTCATCAGCCCGGTGGAGATCGTGCCCTATATGTGGTACTGCTGGATCTTGGCGGGCTTTGGCCTGCTGTCCATCTTCGTGCCCTATGCCGACCGGGTGTGCCGGAAAGACCCCTGGGACTGGGAGCATGACGCGCCCCGGTCCGCCGCCGCGGCGAAGAAGGCCCATCCGGAGAAGAAAAAGCAGGATTAAAGTATAAAAAAGCCCGGCCCCTATAGGGGCCGGGCTTTTTTATAGGAAGATTCAGCGGAAATACTCCACGCCGGCGCGGAACAGCTCCATGTCGTAGATGCCGGGCACGTTGCGGTACAGGTCGGCCCCGATGCGCTCGGAGTGGCCCATCTTGCCCAGCACCCGGCCGTCGGGGCTGGTGATGCCCTCCACCGCCAGGATAGAGCCGTTGGGGTCGTACTCCGTCTCCATGGTGGGGCGGCCCTCCAGGTCCACATACTGGGTGGCGATCTGGCCGTTGGCGGCCAGGGCGCGGATCAGCTCCTCGTCGGCCAGAAAGCGGCCCTCGCCGTGGGAGATGGGCACCGTATACACCTGACCCACCTTGGTGCGGGCCAGCCAGGGGGACTTGTTGGAGCTGACCCGGGTGCGCACCAGCTTGGACTGGTGGCGGCCGATGATGTTATAGGTCAGGGTGGGGCAGCTCTCGTCGGTCTCGATGATCTTTCCGTAGGGCACCAGACCCAGCTTGATCAGGGCCTGGAAGCCGTTGCAGATGCCCAGCATCAGGCCGTCCCGCTCATCCAGCAGGCTGCCCACCTGCTCCCGCACCGCCTGGCTGCGGAAGAAGGCCGTAATGAACTTGGCGGAGCCGTCGGGCTCATCGCCGCCGGAGAAGCCGCCGGGGATGACCACCATCTGGGCGGTCTTTATGGCGCCGGCAAAGCGCTCTACGCTGCGGGCCACATCATCGGGGGTCAGGTTGCGGATCACAAAGATCTCCGCGTCCGCGCCAGCTTCCTTCAGGGCCCGGGCGGTGTCGTATTCGCAGTTGGTGCCCGGGAACACGGGGATCAGGGCCCGGGGGCGGGCAGATCTGACCGCGGGGGCGATGACGCAGCCCTCGTCGTAAGAGAAGGCCTCCACCCGCTTGGGCTCCTGGGCGGTCTTTAGAGGGTAGACCCCCTCCAGCACGCCCTCGTTCAGCTTCCGCAGTTCCTGGATGGAGGCCCGGTCGCCGCCGCCCAGGTCGATGTCAGCGGCATAGGTGGTCACACCGATGGGGGTGCACAGTGGGCTGTCGGGCAGCTCGGTCAGCTCGGCCACGATGGCGCCGGGACAAGGCAGATACCACTCCAGCGCCTTGTCCGCCGCCTCAAAGCCGATGCCGTTGCCGAAGGACATCTTCATCACCGCCTCGGCCAGACCGTTCTCCACGGCCCAGGCGGCCTTCACCTTGCCCGCGCGGGCCAGACCGTTCAGCAGCTCCCAGCTGGCGCGGATCTCCTCCGGGTCGTCCCCGGCAAAGAGACACACAGGGTGGCCTGCCGCCTTGAACTGGGTGGTCAGGACCTCGTCCGCCTGTACGGGGGCGATGGCGAAGGAGATCAGAGTGGGGGGCACGTCCAGATCCAGGAAGGAGCCGGACATGGAGTCCTTGCCGCCGATGGCGGCGGCCCCCAGCTCCAGCTGGGCGTCCAGAGCTCCCAGCAGGGCGGAGAAGGGCTTGCCCCAGCGGCGGGGCTCGTCCCGCAGCTTCTCAAAGAACTCCTGAAGGGAGAGATAGGCCTTCTTGTAGTCCGCGCCCGCGGCCACCAGCTTGGCCACGGAGGTGTACACCGCCCCGTGGGCTCCGGCGTAGGGGTCCACGGTCATGGCGTCGGGGTCGCAGCCCCAGGCCATGACGCTGGCCTGATGGGTGTGCTGGCCGGGCAGAACGGGCAGCAGGGCGGCCATGGCCTGGGCGGGGCTGGTCTGGGTCTTGCCGCCGAAGGGCATGAGCACGGAGCCCGCGCCGATGGTGCCGTCAAAGCGCTCGGTCAGGCCCCGGCGGCTGGCGCACTTCAGGCTGCCCGCCATCTCCTTCAGGTCGGAGAACTCCGCCGTTCCCAGCTGGCTGCGGTCCTTTTTCTCCACCCAGACGGCGGAGCGCTTGGCTGCGCCGTTGGTATTCAAAAACTCCCGGGACAGGTCGGCCACGGTCTGGCCCCGCCAGGTCATGACCATGCGGGGGCTCTCGGTGACCACGGCCACCTGATAGGCCTCCAGGTTCTCCTCCTGGGCGGCGGCGATGAACTTGGCGGCGTCCTGGGCGGCCACCACCACGGCCATGCGCTCCTGGCTCTCGGAGATGGCCAGCTCTGTGCCGTCCAGGCCGTCGTACTTCTTCCGCACGGCGTCCAGGTCGATGGACAGGCCGTCGGCCAGCTCGCCGATGGCCACGGACACGCCGCCGGCACCGAAGTCGTTGCACCGCTTGATCAGCCGGGTGACCTCACCGCTGCGGAACAGGCGCTGGATCTTCCGCTCCTCGGGGGCGTTGCCCTTCTGCACCTCGCTGGCCATGGTGGTCAGGGATCTCAAATTGTGGCTCTTGGAGGAGCCGGTGGCCCCGCCGATGCCGTCACGGCCGGTGCGGCCGCCCAGCAGGATGACCACATCCCCGGGGGCGGGCCGCTCCCGGCGGACATTGGACGCGGGGGCCGCGCCCACCACCGCGCCGCACTCCAGGCGCTTGGCCACATAGCCGGGGTGGTACAGTTCGGCCACATGGCCGGTGGCCAGGCCGATCTGGTTGCCGTAGGAGGAGTAACCGGCGGCTGCGGTGCGGGCAAGCTTCCGCTGGGGAAGCTTGCCCTTCAGGGTCTCCTCCAAGGGGACCCGGGGGTCGCCGCCGCCGGTGACCCGCATGGCCTGGTGGACATACACCCGGCCGGACAGGGGGTCACGGATGCAGCCGCCGATGCAGGTGGCCGCGCCGCCGAAGGGCTCGATCTCCGTGGGGTGGTTGTGGGTCTCGTTCTTGAACATGAGCAGCCAGTCCTGCTTCTCCCCATCCACCACGGCGGGCACATGGATGGAGCAGGCGTTGATCTCCTCGCTCTCGTCCAGCTCGGGCAGCAGGCCACGCTTTTTCAGGGCCTTGGTGCCGATGGTGGCCAGATCCATCAGGGTCTGGGATCGCCGGGCTGCCTTTTCGGCGCCGTAGACCTCCTCCCGGGCGGCCAGATACCGCTCATAGGCCCCCTGGATCTCCGGGTCGTCGATATCGATCCGATCCAGGTGGGTGGAGAAGGTGGTGTGGCGGCAGTGGTCGGACCAGTAGGTGTCCACCACCCGTACCTCGGTGATGGTGGGCTGGCGGCCCTCCTGGCGGAAGTAGCCCTGGAGGAACTCCAGGTCGTCCAGGTCCATAGCCAGGCCGTAGTCCTCCAGAAAGCCCTTCAGCTCCTCGCGGTCCAGCTGGGTAAAGCCCTCCAGCACCTTGACGGGGGCGGGCTCCGGGTGGACGGCCTTCAGGGTCTCCGGCCTGTCCATGGCGGCCAGGCGGCTCTCCACGGGATTGATCACGGAGCTCTGGATCGTATCCGCGTCCTTCTCCTCCAGTCTGCCGTAGACGGCGTACACCTTGGCGGTGGCCACCAGGGGGCGCTCGCCGCCGGAGATGAACTGGATGCACTGGGCGGCGGAGTCCGCCCGCTGGTCGAATTGGCCGGGCAGATACTCCACGGCGAATACCAGGGCCGCTCCGTCGGTGTTCAGCTCCTCAGACACATCATCCAGCTGGGGCTCAGAGAATACGGTCCGCTTCGCCGTCTCCAGCAGTTCGGGGGCGATTTCCTCCACATCATAGCGGTTGATCACCCGCACCTTCTCCACCCCGGTCAGGTGGTACAGGGTGCGCAGCTGCTCCGTCATGTCCTTCGCCTCGGCGGCGAAGGGGGGCTTTTTTTCCACATAGACTCGGTAGACCATTTAGTTCTCCTCCCCGGCGGCAAGGGCGCGCCGGCCAATGTCCTTTCTGCAGTAGGCGTTCTCAAAATGCACCTTGGCGGCCTGACGATAGGCCTCGTCCACCGCCTGTCTCAGGGTGTCCCCCACGGCGGCGACGCCTAAAACGCGCCCGCCGGCAGTGACGGGGATGTTGTCGGCGCTGCGCTTGACCCCCGCGCAGTACAGCCGGCCGGTAAAGCCGTCGTCCACCGTGATGGGGAAGCCGGTCTCATACTTCTGGGGATAGCCGTCGCTGGCCAGCACCACGCAGCAGGCGTGCCGATCGGAGAACTCCACCGGGCAGCCGGCCAGGCGCTCCTCCTCCACCGCCTGCATCACCTCCAGCAGATCGCTCTTCAGCAGGGGCAGCACCACCTGGGTCTCGGGATCGCCGAAGCGGCAGTTGTACTCGATGACCTTGGGGCCGTTCTTGGTCAGCATCAGGCCGAAGTACAGGCAGCCCTTGAAGGGGCGGCCCTCCGCCTGCATGGCCCGGATGGTGGGCAGGAAAATAGTGTCCATGCACTCCTGGGCGATCTCCGGGGTGTAGTAGGGGTTGGGGGCCACGGTGCCCATGCCGCCGGTGTTCAGGCCCTGATCTCCGTCGCGGGCCCGCTTGTGGTCCATGGAGGACACCATGGGCACCACGGTCCTGCCGTCGGTAAAGGACAGGACGGAGACCTCCGGCCCCTCCATGAATTCCTCGATGACCACCCGGCTGCCCGACTCGCCGAACACCTTGTCCTCCATCATGGAGTGGACGGCGTCCAGGGCCTCCTGCCGGGTCATGCACACCAGGGCGCCCTTGCCCAGGGCCAGGCCGTCGGCCTTGACCACGATGGGGATGGGGGCGTCGGCCAGATAGGCCAGGGCCTTGGCCGCGTCGTCGAACACCCGGTACTCCGCGGTGGGGATGCGGTACTTGCGCATCAGGTCCTTGGAGAACACCTTGCTGCCCTCGATGGCCGCGGCCTTGGCGTCGGGGCCGAAGCAGGGAAAGCCCGCCGCGTGCAGGGCGTCCACCGCCCCCAGCACCAGGGGGTCGTCCGGGGCCACCACCACGAAGTCGGCCCGGCAGTCCCTGGCGGCCTGCACCAGGGCGGGGATGTCCTTTACATTGCCGGGGATGCATACGGCCTGCCCCGCCATCCCCCCGTTGCCGGGATAGGCGAACAGGCGGGTGACCTTGGGGCTCTCCGCCAGCTTCTGGATGATGGCGTGCTCCCGCCCGCCGGAGCCGATGACCAATACGTTCATAACAAAGCCTCCTTTGCCCTCGTCGACCGATGGTATCATCAATGGTGGAACAGCCGGATCCCGGTAAAGGACATGACGATGCCGTACCGGTCGGCCGTTTCGATCACGTTGTCGTCCCGGATGGAGCCGCCGGGCTGCACGATGAACTCGGCGCCCGACCGCTTGGCCCGCTGCACATTGTCGCCGAAGGGGAAGAAGGCGTCGCTGCCCACGGTGATCCCCCGCTGGGTGGCGATCCAGGCCCGCTTCTCCAGCCGGGTGAGGACGGGGGGCTTGACCAGGAAGGTCCTGCGCCAGGCCCCGCGGGAGAGCAGCTCCTCATACTCGTCGGACAGGTAGATGTCGATGGCATTGTCCCGCTCCGGGCGGCTCAGGCCGGGGAGGAACTGCAGGGCCAGCGTTTTGGGGTGCTGCCGCAGATACCAGTTGTCCGCCTTGTCCCCCGCCAGGCGGGTGCAGTGGATGCGGCTCTGCTGGCCGGCGCCCACGCCGATGGCCTGTCCGTCCTTGACGTAGCACACGGAGTTGGACTGGGTGTATTTCAGGGTGATCATAGCCACCAGCATGTCCATCCGGGCCGCCCGGGGCAGCTGCTTGTTTTCGGTGACGATGTTCAGCAGCATGTTCTCCCGGATGGCGCAGTCATTGTGCCGCTGCTGGAAGGTCAGGCCGAATACGTCCTTTTCCTCCGTCAGGGCGGGGACATAGTCCGGGTCGATCTGCACCACGTTGTAATTGCCCCGCTTCTTGGTCCTGAGGATGGCCAGGGCCTCGTCCGTATAGCCCGGGGCGATGATGCCGTCGGACACCTCGTTTTTCAGATAGGCGGCGGTGGCGCCATCACAGACGTCGGACAGGGCGGCCCAGTCGCCGTAGGAGCACAGCCGGTCGGCCCCGCGGGCCCGGATATAGGCGGTGGCGATGGGGGACAGGGGGGCGTCCTCCTCTACAAAGTAGATCTTCCGGTCCACCTCCGTCAGGGGGACGGCCAGAGCCGCCCCGGCGGGGGAGACGTGCTTGAAGCTGGCGGCGGCGGGCTGCCCCGTGGCCTCCTTCAGCTCCTTCACCAGCTGCCAGGAATTCATGGCGTCCAGCAGGTTGATATAGCCCGGTCGGCCGTTGAGGACGATAATGGGCAGGTCGCCGCCGTCCTTCATGAACACCTTCGCGGGCTTCTGGTTGGGATTGCAGCCGTATTTCAGTTCCAGTTCCTTCATGGTATCAGTCCCCCAGATTTTTATTGAACAGCGTCACTCTGCCGCCCACGTTGGCGTACAGGGCTACCTTGTTGTCCCCGTTCAGGGCGGCCCACACCTGCTCCGGCTCCGGCACGGTGACGGGGATGGGCTCTCCCGCGAAGGAGGGCAGGGGGTCGCCGGGTCCCTGATAGGTGCTGATGAAATAGCCCCGGCCCGGATCGCACCCCTCGTAGGAGAAGAACTGCCGCAGGCAGCGGCCGTCCTGCCCCCGTTTCAGAATGGACAGCTCAAAGCTGCCGTCCGGGCGGAGCAGGGCGGAGATCCGGGGGGTATAGTTGGGGGCGTCCGGCTCGAATTCCCGGCCCATAAGGGCCCGGCGGAAACAGCCTGCGTCCCGGATGGTGTCCGTCTGGTCACCGTTGGTGACGATCAGCTTGTCCCCCATGGTGCGCACGGGGTGGTAAATGATCAGGCTGGGATCCTCCAGCTTGCTGGGGTCGTAGGCCTGGGTCTGGATACCGTCCTCCGTCAGGGTGAACACCCGGTTGCGGCTGTTGGCGCTGCGGCCCATGATGAAGTAATAGACCCGGTCATGGCCCACCACGATGCCCCGGCCGGGGTAGGGGTTGCTGCTTAAAAGCGTCAGCAGGTCAGTCATGGGGAATACCCTCCTTTTCCTCGTTGATGCGCCGGGCTACCAGCTCCGCCGCCCGGGGCAGCAGGAGCCATTCCGCCTGCTCCATCACCCGGCGCTGAAGGGCCTCCGGCGTGTCCCCGGGCAGGACCTCCACCGCCTTTTGCAGCAGGATCTCGCCCCCGTCGGGGATCTCGTTCACATAGTGGACGGTGGCTCCGGTGACCTTGACCCCGTAGTCCAGGGCGGCCTGATGGACCTTCAGCCCGTACATCCCCCTTCCGCAGAAGGAGGGGATGAGGGAGGGGTGGATGTTCAGGATGCGCCGGGGCCAGCGGGCGGTAAAACCGCCGCTGAGGATGCCCAGAAAGCCCGCCAGCACGAGCATATCCACCTGATGCTCCCCCAGCAGGCCGGACAGCTGCCGCTCAAATTCCTCGTTTCCCAGCTGCCGACGGGGCAGAGTGAGGGCGGGCACGCCGGCCCTTTCCGCCCGCTGCAGGGCGTAGGCCCCGGGTACGTCGGACACCACCAAAACGATCTGCCCATGGAGCAGCTTGCCCGCACCTTGGGCGTCCAGCAGGGCCTGAAGATTGGTGCCGCCGCCGGACACCAGCACTGCGATGCGGGTCAGCACAGGACCACCTTCTCCTGGCCGGTGACGATCTCGCCCACCGCGTAGGCTTTGCAGCCCCCCGCCTTCAGGGCGGACAGGGCGGCGTCTGCGGTGTCACGGCTGACCACCATGGTCATGCCCACGCCCATGTTGTAGGTGTTGAACATATCGTGCTCTGGGATGCTGCCCATGCGCTGGAGCAGGCCGAAGATGGCGGGGGTGTGGATGGCGGCCTTTTCGATCTTGGCGCACAGGCCGTCGGGGATGGCGCGGGGGATGTTCTCATAGAAGCCGCCGCCGGTGATGTGGCTGATGCCCCGCACCTGCGCCGCCTCCAGGGCGGCCAGCACGGGCTTGACATAAATCACCGTGGGGGTCAGCAGGGCCTCGCCCAGGGTGGTGCCCAGCTCGTCATAGGTCCTGCCCAGGTCGGTGTGCTCCACGTCGAACACCTTGCGCACCAGGGAGTAGCCGTTGGAGTGCAGCCCGGAGGAGGGCAGGGCCAGCACCACGTCCCCGGTCTGCATGGTGCTGTGGTCCAGCACGCGGCTCTTGTCCACGATGCCCACAGAGAAGCCCGCCAGATCGTAGTCGTCGGGCTGCATGGTGCCGGGGTGCTCGGCGGTCTCACCGCCGATGAGGGCGCAGCCGGACTGGACGCAGCCCTCTGCCACGCCGGACACCAGGGTGGCCACCTTCTCGGGGTCGTTCTTGCCGATGGCGATGTAGTCCAGGAAGAAGATGGGCTTGGCCCCGCAGCAGATGATGTCGTTGACGCACATGGCCACGCAGTCGATGCCCACGGTGTCGTGCTTGTCCATCAGCTGGGCGATGCGCTGCTTGGTGCCCACGCCGTCGGTGCCGGAGACCAGCACCGGCTCCTTCATCCCCGTCAGGTCGGGGGCGAACAGGCCGCCAAAGCCGCCCAGGTCGGACACCACGCCGGGGATCATGGTGCGCTGTACATGCTTCTTCATCAGGCGCACGCCCTCGTAGCCGGCGGTGATGTCCACCCCAGCGGCCCGGTAGCTCTCAGAAAAACTGCGCATGTTATTTCTCCTTTTCGCCGATCTTACATTCAAAGCGGTCTTTGCCGCCGTCCTGGGGGATGGCGGTGGGGTAGCCGCCGCCGAAGCAGGCGGTGCAGAAGCCGCACTCCGTGTTGTCCGCCAGCTTGACCACATTCTCCAGACTGAGATAGCCCAGAGAGTCCACACCGATGATCTTGGCGATCTCCTCCACCGTGTGGTGGTTGGCGATCAGATTCTCCTTGCTGTCGATGTCGGTGCCGTAGTAGCACTCGGATACGAAGGGGGGCGCGCTGACCCGCATGTGGATCTCCTTGGCCCCCGCCCGGCGAAGCAGGTCGATGGTGCGGCGGCAGGTGGTGCCCCGGACGATGGAGTCGTCGATCAGCACCACCCGCTTGCCCTCCACCACGGAGCGCACGGGGTTGAGCTTGATGTTCACGTCGTTCTCCCGCATGGTCTGGGTGGGGGCGATGAAGGTGCGGCCGATGTATTTGTTTTTGATAAAGCCCATGCCGTAGGGAATGCCGCTCTGCCGGGCGTAGCCCAGGGCGGCATCCAGCCCGGAGTCGGGCACGCCCACTACCACATCCGCCTGCACCGGGTGCTCCAGGGCCAGAAAGGCCCCCGCCCGCTGGCGGGCCACATGGACGGAACTGCCGTCGATGACGGAGTCCGGCCGGGCGAAGTAGATGAACTCAAAGACGCACAGGCTGCGGGGAGCCTTGCCGCAGTGAGCGGTCAGGCTCTTGATGCCGTTTTTGTCCACGACCACGATCTCCCCCGGGCGGACGTCCCGCTCGAACTTCGCGCCGATGGCGTCCAGAGCACAGCTCTCGGAGGCGAACACCACCGCCCCGTCCTTCATCCGCCCCATGCACAGGGGACGGAAGCCGTGGGGGTCCCGGGCGGCGATCAGCTTGGTAGGGGAGGAGATCACCAGGGAGTAGGCCCCCTCGATGCGGTCCATGGCGGCGTTCACCGCGTCCTCGATGGAGGGGGCGCTCAGCCGCTCCTGGACGATGATATAGGCGATGGCCTCGGTGTCCGTGGTGGTCTGGAAGATGGAGCCGCGGCTCTCCAGCTCTCGGCGCAGCTGCTGGGAGTTGGTCAGGTTGCCGTTATGGGCCAGGGCCATGCGGCCCTTATAGTGGTTGATCAGGATGGGCTGCACATTGCGCTTGTTGTCGCTGCCGGTGGTGCCGTAGCGCACATGCCCCACGGCGATGTTCCCGCCGCCCAGCTCCTTCAGCCGGCCCTGAGAGAACACCTCGCTCACCAGTCCCACGTCCCGGTAGGAGGTGAACACGCCGTCGTCATTGACCACGATGCCGGCGCTCTCCTGCCCCCGGTGCTGCAGGGAGTAAAGAGCATAGTAGGCCAGAGAGGCCACGTCCGCCGTTTCCTGGGAGTAGATGCCGAACACGCCGCACTCCTCATGGAGGTGGCAGTCAGTGTGGTTCATCTCAGTGTTCATCATGGGCCAGCAGTCTCCTCATGACCTCGGCATAGGCGTCCTCAACGCCGCCCAGGTCCCGGCGGAAGCGGTCCTTGTCCAGCTTCTCCCCGGTCTTGGCGTCCCACAGGCGGCAGGTGTCAGGGCTGATCTCGTCAGCCAGGACGATGGTGCCGTCGGCGGTCTTGCCGAACTCCAGCTTGAAGTCCACCAGGGTCACGCCGCACTCGCCCCAGAAAGCCTTCAGGGCATCGTTCACGGCGAAGGCGTACTTCTTGATCAGCTCGATCTCCTCCCAGGTGGCCAGCTTCAGGGCCACGGCGTGGTAGGCGTTCATCAGGGGGTCGTGCAGGTCGTCGTTCTTATAGGAGAACTCGATGGTGGGCTCGTCAAAGACGATGCCCTCCTCCACGCCGTAGCGGGAGGCGAAGTGGCCGGCGGAGATGTTCCGGATGATGACCTCCAGGGGCACGATGGATACCTTTTTCACCACGGTGTCCCGCTCACTCAGCTCCTTCACGAAGTGGGTGGGGATGCCGGCCTTCTCCATCCGCTCCATCAGGCGGTTGGTCATCTGGTTGTTGATGACGCCCTTGCCCACGATGGTGCCCTTCTTGGCCCCGTCGAAGGCAGTGGCGTCGTCCTTGTAGGACACGATCACCAGTTCGGGGTCGTCGGTGGCGTAGACCTTCTTGGCCTTTCCTTCGTACAGCTGCTCGCGCTTTTCCATGTTCAGCACTCCTTTTTTCAATGAGATGTATGTTCCGTATGTTCAGCCCGTCCGCCCGGCGGGCGCTGTAGGCGTGTTACTGCTGCCGGTATTTCTCCATGACCTCCCGGTCACGGGCCAGCACCTGCTCCGTCTCCTTCCGGCGGGTCTGCTCCAGCTTTTCCGCCAGCTCCGGCTCGCTCAGGGCCAGGATCTCCACCGCCAGGATGGCGGCGTTTTTGGCCCCGTCGATGGCTACGGTGGCCACGGGGATGCCGCTGGGCATCATCACCGTGGACAGAAGGGCATCCATGCCGTCCAAATTGGTGGACTTGCAGGGGATACCGATCACCGGCAGGGTGGTGTTGGCGGCCAGGGCCCCGGCCAGGTGGGCGGCCATGCCCGCCGCTGCGATCAGGACAGAAAATCCGCTCGCCCGTGCGCCCGCGGCAAACTCTCTTGCCTGATCCGGACAACGGTGAGCGGATAAAACTCTGACTTCATAAGGCACGCCATACTGCTGCAATACCCCAATGGCCTTTTCCACCACGGGCAGATCGCTGGCGCTTCCCATCACGACTCCGACTTTACGCATAAACAATGCTCTCCTTTCCTTTGCGGCGCCCCGCGGGGCGAAAACAAAAGGGCAGACCAACCCCAGCAATCTCGATTGTCAGGTTCGGTCTGCCCAGACGGTCGGCATCTATCGCCGCCCCGCTCCCATGGAGTGTCTCTCCGGTCCCGTCAGTCACCGGGCGGCTTTTCTTTGTATGGCTTCAGTTTATCATCCCGGGCTTTTCCTGTCAATCGGGGAAACTGAAACAGTTTTCTTCTGTTTTCCTCCCGGTTTATGGCGCTTTTGTCCCTGCCTGGGGGTTGGCCTTGGTGTCGCAGTAGATGCAGCGGTACTCCCGCTTCTCCCGGTCGGTCAGGCGGAAGATGTGGTGGATCTCCTGCTCGGTGGTGGTGATGCACCGGGGATTTTTGCACTGGATGATGTCGGTGAGCCTCTCCGGCAGCTCCATATGCTTCTTCTCGGCCACCGCGCCGTCCCGGATGATGTCCACGGTGATGGTGGGGCTGACGTAGCCCAGAACGTCCAGGTCCAGCTCCAGCTCGGTGTCGATCTTGATGATGTCCTTCCGGCCCATGTGGTGGCTGGGGACATTTTTCAGGATGGCCACCGTGCAGTCCAAAGCGTCCAGTCCCAGCATCTGATAGATCTGCATGGCCTTTCCGGCGGTGATGTGGTCGATGACGATGCCCTGCTTGACAGGATCTACTCTCATGTTCAGCCCTCCTTCTGTTCCAGGCCCAGCAGCTTCATGATCAGGGCCATGCGGATGAATTTGCCGTTGCGGGCTTGGCGGAAATAGGCGGCCCGGGGGTCGGCGTCTACGGCGGTGGAGATCTCGTTCACCCGGGGCAGGGGGTGCAGGATGGTCAGATCCTCTTTGGCATCCTTCAGCTTGCCCGGGGTGAGGATATAGCTGTCCCTCAGGCGCAGGTAGTCCTCCTCGTTGAAGAAGCGCTCCTTCTGCACCCGGGTCATGTACAGTACGTCAAGGCGGCTCATCACCGACTGCAGGTCGGTGGTCTGGGTGTAGGGGATGCCCTTGCTCTTGATATAGGTGTCCTTCACATAGCTGGGCAGCTTCAGCTCCTCCGGAGAGATGAGCACGAACTCCACCCCCGCGTACCGGGACATGGCGGCGATCAGGGAGTGCACCGTCCGGCCGAACTTCAGATCGCCGCACAGACCGACGGTCATGTGATCCAGGCGGCCCTTCTCCCGGTGGATGGTCAGCAGGTCGGTGAGGGTCTGGGTGGGGTGGTGATGGCTGCCGTCGCCGGCGTTGATGATGGGCACATCCGCCCGCATGGAGGCCACCAGGGGGGCGCCCTCCTTGGGGTGGCGCATGGCGATGATGTCGGCGTAGCCGCTGACCACCGCCACAGTGTCCCCAACGCTCTCCCCCTTGCTGGCGGAGCTGGAGGCCGCCTCAGAGAAGCCCAGCACGCTGCCGCCCAGGTCCAGCATGGCCGCCTCGAAGGACAGGCGGGTGCGGGTAGAGGGCTCGAAGAACAGGGTGGCCAGCTTCTTGTGGCGGCACACCTCCTGATACCGCTCCGGCCGGGCGATGATGTCGCAGGCCAGAACGATCAGCTCCTGGATCTCCTCCGTGGACAGGTCCATAATGTCGATCAGATCTCTCATAGCATATCCTCCTTCCCGGAAGCCCCCAGCGCTCACCGGGTCATCCAGCTCTCGTCACTGGGGTCGTTGCGGAAGTCGATCAGCCGCTGCACATCCTCGGGCTTGATGTAGTTCTCCTCGGCGGCGGCCTGGGCCACGGCGTCAAAGCTGGTCAGGCTGACGTTCTTCACATGAGCCTGAGCCAGACGGTCCAGGCCCTTCTGCATCCCGTAGGTGAAGATGGACACCACGCCCAGCACCTCGGCCCCCGCCTGGCGCAGCACGTCCACCACCTCCAGCACGCTGCCGGCGGTGGAGATCAGGTCCTCCACCACCACCACCTTCTGGCCCTTCTCCAGGCGGCCCTCGATCTGGTTGTTCCGGCCGTGATCCTTGGCGCCGGAGCGGACATAGCCCATGGGCAGCCCCAGAATGTGGCCGGCGATGGCCGCGTGGGCGATACCGGCGGTGGAGGTGCCCATGAGCACCTCGCAGTCGGGATACTCTCGCTTCACGGTGTCGGCGATGGCCTGCTCCACCCGGTCGCGCACGGCGGGGGCGGTGAGAATCAGGCGGTTGTCGCAGTAGACGGGGCTCTTGATGCCGCTGGCCCAGGTGAAGGGCTGCTCGGGGCGGAAAAAGACGGCCTGGATGGACAGCAGATCCCGGGCGACGGTCTGTTCGATATTCATAGTAGATCCCTCCTGTACGATTTTGATGGTAAGGGGGCTTACTGCCCCAGAAATTCTTTCACCGCCCGGCGGTAGGCGGCCACGGGGTCGGCGGCCTGGGTGATGGGGCGGCCCACCACGATGTAGTCGCTGCCCAGCTGGCGGGCCCGCTCCGGGGTGGTCACCCGCACCTGATCCCCTACGTCGCCATCGGCGAAACGCACGCCGGGGGTGACGGTGAGGAACTTATCTCCGCAGGCGGTGTGGACTTGGCCCGCCTCCAGAGGGGAGCACACCACGCCGTCCAGCCCGGCGGCTGCGGCATTTTTGGCGTAGGCCAGCACTACCTGGTCCAGAGGCCGGTCGATGAGCAGCTCCTGGGTCATCCGCTCCTGACTGGTGGAGGTCAGCTGGGTCACGGCCAGCAGAAGGGGGCGGCTGCCGTCGGGGCGGGTCAGCCCCTCCAGGGCGGCCTCCATCATGGCACGGGTGCCCGCGGCGTGGAGGTTCACCATATCCACATCCAGGCGGGACAGCACGGCCATGGCCTTCTTCACGGTGTTGGGGATGTCGTGGAGCTTCAAGTCCAGAAAGATCTTGTGGCCCCGGGCCTTGATCTCCCGCACCACCTGGGGCCCCTCAGCATAGAACAGCTCCATGCCGATCTTCACGAAGGGCTTTTCCGTCCCTTCAAACTGATCCAGAAAGGCCAGAGTCTTTTCCTTGTTTTCGAAATCCAGTGCTGCGATCACGTCACGCGCCATGATGTGCTCCTCCTATGATCTCATTGATGTCCCGGACGCCGTACTGTTCCAGCAGGCCGGGCAGTTCCTCCGTTATTTTTTTGCAGGCGAGGGGATCCACCAGATTGGCGGCCCCCACCTCCACGGCGGTGGCCCCCGCCAGCATCAGTTCCATCACGTCCCGGGCGCAGGTGACGCCCCCCATGCCGATGATGGGGATGGACACCGCCTGATACACCTGATAGACCATCCGGACCGCCAGGGGGAAGATGGCCGGGCCGGACATGCCGCCGGTGCTGTTGGCCAGGATGGGACGGCGGGTCTTTAAGTCCAGCCGCATCCCCATCAGGGTATTGATCAGGCTGACGCCGTCGGCCCCCGCGTCCTCGCAGGCCTTGGCGATGGACACGATGTCGGTGACATTGGGGCTGAGCTTCATATATACCGGCTTTTCGGTCACCGCCTTCACCGCCCGGGTGACTTGGGCGGCAGCGGCGGGGCTGGTGCCGAAGGACATGCCCCCGTCGTGGACATTGGGGCAGCTGATGTTCACCTCCAGCAGGCCCACCTGCTCCTCCCGGTCCAGCAGGGCGCAGGTCTCGGCGTACTCCCCCACGGAGAAGCCGCTGACGTTGGCGATCACCTTTTTGTGAAAGCACTCTTTCAGCTTGGGCAGCTCCTCGGCGATCACCTTCTCTACCCCGGGATTCTGCAGGCCCACAGCGTTGAGCATACCGCCCTCACACTCGGCGATGCGGGGCAGGGGATTGCCGAAGCGGGGCTGCCGGGTGGTGCCCTTGAAGGAGAAGGTGCCCAGGCAGTTGATGTCGTACAGCTCTGCGAACTCATAGCCGTAGCCAAAGGTCCCGCTGGCGGGGATCACCGGGTCGTCCAGCTGCCAGCCGCTGAGCGTTACATTGGTCTTTACCACAGCAGCTCCCCCCCTTCAAATACCGGGCCGTCCTTGCAGATCCGCTTGTATCCGTTCTTTGTCTCCATAGAGCAGCCCATGCAGGCCCCGAAGCCGCAGCCCATGCGGGCCTCAAAGCTGAACTGTCCGTCCAGCTCCGTTTTGCTGTACAGCGCCTTCAGCATGGGCATGGGGCCGCAGGCGTAGAAGTAGGTGCTGTCCCCGGGCAGGGCGTCGGTGACGAAGCCCCTGACGCCCCGGCTGCCGTCGGCGGTGGTCACGGTGACGGACACCCCCAGGGCCTCGAACTCCCGGGCCAGGAACACCTCCTCCGCCGTGTTGAAGCCCAGCACCGCCGCGGGGCGGCAGCCGGCCTCCGCCAGCTTCTGGGCCAGGCCGTACAGGGGGGCGGCGCCGGCCCCGCCGCCCACCAGCAGGGGCCGCGCCCCCGCCTTCGTCACGTCGAAGCCGTTGCCCAGGCCGGTGAGCACGTCCAGCACCGTGCCGGGGGCCATGGCGCTCATCTGCTCCGTGCCCGCGCCCACGGTCTTGTAGATCAGGGTCAGGCTGTCCGCTGTCCAGCTGCACACGGAGATGGGCCGGCGGAGGAAGCGCCCCTCCAGCCGGATGTCCACGAACTGCCCCGGCCGGGTGATGGCGGAGGTGTCCCCCGTCAGCACCATGCGGTATGTCCCGGCGGCCAGCTTTGTGTTTTCTGCGACTGTAAAGTTCCGCTGTTCCATGGTGCTCCTTTCTTATTCCCCGTCGATGGTGGAGATGGCCAGGGTGGTCTCCTCCAGCACGTCCAGCAGCACCCGCACCGTGTCCAGGGAGGTGAAGGTGGTCACGCCGTTCTCCACCGCGCAGCGGCGGATGGCCGCGCCGTCCTGGGCATGGGCCCCGGACTGGATGGACCGGGTGTTGATCACATAGCTGACATAGCCGGAACGGATGGAGTCCAGGATCTCGTGGCTGCCCTCGCTGAGCTTGCCCCGCACCCGGGTGCGGATGTCGTGGGACTTCAGATAGGCGGCGGTGCCGGCGGTGGCCTCGATGTTGAAGCCCATCTCATAGAACCGGCGCACCAGGGGCAGGCCCTCCGCCTTGTCCTCGTCCGCCAGGGTCACCAGCACGGTGCCGTAGTTCTGCACGTTCATGCCCGCGGCCTGCAGGGCCTTGTACATGGCCCGGGGCAGCTTGTCGTCGTAGCCGATGGCCTCGCCGGTGGACTTCATCTCCGGGGACAGATAGGCGTCCAGCCCGCGGATCTTGGCGAAGGAGAACACGGGCACCTTGACGTAGCGGCGCTTCTTCTCCTGGGGGTACAGGTCGAAGATGCCCTGCTCCTTCAGGCTGGTGCCCAGGATCACGTTGGTGGCGATGTCGGCCAGAGGGTAGCCCGTGGCCTTGGACAGGAAGGGCACCGTGCGGGAGGAGCGGGGGTTGACCTCGATGATATACACGTCGTCGTGCTTGTCCACGATGAACTGGATATTGTACAGGCCCACGATGCCGATGCCCAGGCCCAGCTTCTTGGCATAGGTTAGGATGGTGCCCTTCACCTTGTCGGAGATGGAGAAGGAGGGGTACACGCTGATGGAGTCGCCGGAGTGGACGCCGGTGCGCTCCACCAGCTCCATGATGCCGGGGACGAACACATCCCGTCCGTCGCAGATGGCGTCGATCTCCACTTCCCGACCCTGAATGTATTTGTCCACCAGAACGGGCTTGTCCTCGTCGATTTCCACGGCGCTTTTCAGGTAGCGGCGCAGCTGGCTCTCGTTCGCCACGATCTGCATGGCGCGGCCGCCCAGCACGAAGCTGGGACGCACCAGCACGGGGTAGCCGATCTCGTTTGCCGCTGCGAGACCGTCCTCAAT